>JAFVZF010000040.1 GCA_017508305.1 Paludibacteraceae bacterium
GTTACATCACTACCAAAAACAGAAAAAATACCACTGAACGTTTGGAGTTGATGAAATACAACCCTGTTTTGAAAAAAATGACTCTTCACAAAGAAATTAAATAAGATATACTATGGCAAAGAAAACAGTTGCAACGATTCAAAAAGGTGAAGGACGTTCGTTCGCCAAGGTGATTAAAATGGTTAAGTCGCCTAAAACTGGTGCCTACATGTTCCAAGAAGAAATTGTGCACAACGATAACGTAAAAGAATATTTAGCAAAATAATACCTGCTAATTTTACCTTTTAAAAGCGAGTTCGTTAGAACTCGCTTTTTTTATGTGTTACCGTTAAGTGCGATTTTATAACAATAATTTTAGGGAATGGGTGATTTTCTTTAACTTTGCCCATAATTTAACATGAAAATATGGGATTCTTTTCGTTTTTTAAAAAAGACAATGCAGCACAAAAACAAGAAGTGTTGGAAAAAGGTTTATCAAAAACCAAAGAAAATGTTTTTGATAAGATAAAGCGTGCGGTTGCGGGTAAAGATAAAGTAGATGATGAGGTGCTGGATAATTTGGAAGAGGCGTTGATTACATCGGATGTAGGTGTAGAAACGACCTTGCGCATCATTGATCGTATAGAGAAAAGGGTGTCGCGCGACAAATACATGAATACCGAAGAGTTGCATCACATATTGTGCGACGAAATCATTGCTTTGTTGGCAGAGAATAATACCGAAGATTTTGCAGATATTGAGATTGATACCACCGAAAATCCATACGTTATATTGGTCGTAGGTGTTAATGGAGTAGGTAAAACCACCACCATAGGCAAGTTGGCGTATCAATTTAAGAAAGCAGGAAAATCGGTCTATTTAGGAGCTGCCGATACGTTTAGAGCAGCCGCCGTCGATCAATTGGTTATTTGGGGAGAACGCGTGGGAGTTCCTGTTATTAAACAAAAAATGGGAGCAGACCCGGCTTCGGTAGCGTACGATACGTTGGCATCAGCCAAGGCGAACAAAGCAGACGTAGTAATTATAGATACTGCCGGTCGTTTGCACAATAAGATAGGACTAATGAACGAATTGACAAAAATTCGCAATGTGATGCAAAAATTGGTGCCAGATGCTCCTCACGATGTGTTGTTGGTATTAGATGGCTCGACAGGTCAAAATGCTTTTGAACAGGCCAAACAATTTACCAAAGCAACCCAAATATCGTCTTTGGCGATTACCAAGTTGGATGGTACGGCAAAAGGAGGCGTGGTTATCGGAATTTCGGATCAATTTAAAATACCGGTAAAATACATAGGCTTAGGCGAACAAATGGAGGATTTGCAACTGTTTGATAAACAATCGTTTGTAGAATCATTATTGGGACGGTTAGCCAAGTAATCATGAAACAGAAGGTGGTTGATTTTATTACACTTGGATGCTCTAAAAATTTGGTAGATACCGAATGTTTAATGACTAAATTCAGACAGGCCGGGTATAAGGTAACACACGATGCCTCTGCTCCTAAGGGTAGGATTGTGGTGGTTAATACGTGCGGCTTTATAGGTGATGCCAAGGAAGAAAGTATTGAAGTTATTTTGCAACAAGCCCTGCGCAAACAGCAACAAAAAATCGACAAATTGTTTGTAATGGGTTGCTTGTCGGAGCGTTATCGTAAAGAGTTGTCGGAAGAAATTCCCGAGGTAGATGCTTTTTATGGAAAGTTTGATTTTGATCAAATATTGACCGACCTGCAAGCAACATTGCCTGCAAATGCCGTTTGCGGTGCGCGTTATACAACCACTCCATCTCACTATGCCTACATTAAAATTGCCGAAGGTTGTAATCGTGCGTGTTCGTATTGTGCCATTCCACTCATTACCGGAAAGTACAAAAGCAGAAGCATAGACGATATAGCACAAGAGGTGGAGGCCTTGGTAGAAAGGGGAGTAAGTGAGTTTCAGCTCATTGCTCAAGATTTAACCTACTATGGAAAGGACCTGTATCAAAAATTTGCTTTGGCAGATTTGTTGGTTCGCCTATCGGATATTCCGGGGGTTAAATGGATTCGTTTGCACTATGCGTATCCTACCCAATTTCCCTACGACATATTACCTGTTATTCGTGAGCGTGATAATATATGCAAGTATTTGGATATAGCCTTGCAACATAGTTCGGATGCGATGCTGCAAAAAATGCACCGTGGCATTACTTGTGCCGATACGGTGGCATTGCTGCAACGTATCAGAAATGAAGTGCCGGGCATTTGCTTGCGTACTACGTTGATGGTGGGTCATCCCGGAGAAACAGCTGCCGACTTTGAACATTTGTTGGCATTTGTGCAGGAGCAAAAGTTTGAGCGAATGGGTGCTTTTGCCTATTCGGACGAGGAAAATACCTATGCCAATTTGCATTATACCGACGATGTGCCTGCCGAAGTTAAGCAACAGCGATTGGATGCCTTGATGCGATTGCAACAGCGCATCTCGTACGAGCACAATCAAACGTTGGTAGGTACGACACAGCAGGTAGTGGTGGATCGTATCGAAGGCGATTACTACGTAGCACGTACCCAATACGACTCGCCGGATGTAGATACAGAATGTTTGATTCCTTGTGATAAGTACGAACTGCGGGTAGGCAATTACTATCAAGCAACCATTACCAAGGCAGAAGAATTTGATTTTTATGCGGAAATTAAATCGGCATCCAAAAAATAGTCGTATATTTGCGCATAACCTTATCGATTAAATCTGTGAATAGCAAAGAATTAGTGGCAGAACTATCTCGTCGTATGGGCAAAACCCAAAAAGAAATAGCTTCGTTATTGCAAGTAACTACCGATGTAATGGTGGCATCTATGCAAGAAGATACTACAATTGCCATGCAAGGATTTGGTAGTTTTGAGGTGCGAAAAAAACAAGATCGCATCTTAATAAATCCTGTTTCCAAGCAAAAAATGATTGTTCCTCCTAAACTTACATTGACCTTTAAAGTAGGAACAACCTATAAAACAAAACTAAAAAATCTTACCGTTCGTGGAAAATAAAAAAATATCCATACAAGAACTTACCGATGTGATTGCAGCGCATTCGAATAGTTCTAAACGTTTTACCGAGTCTTTTTTGCGCGAGTTGGTACTCGTTATTCAAGAATACTTAGAAAAAGACGGAGTGGTAAAGGTAAAAGGATTGGGCACCTTTAAGCTGATTTGGAACGAGCCACGCAAGAGTGTGGACGTTTCTACCGGTGATACCATTGTTTTACCCGGTCACTACAAGGTGTCTTTTACTGCCGATGCGGTGGTAAAACAGCTTATCAATCGTCCCTATGCCCATTTAGATACAGTAATGGGCGAGGCACAGGTAATATCTGAGGTGCAAGAGCATGAAGAGTTGATAGTGGAGCATGAAGAAAACGGAGATGATAAAGTAGGGTTGAGAGTGGAGAAAGGAGAAATGTTAGAGGATAAAGGAGAGTTGAGAGTTGAGAAAGAAGAAATTTCCGAAGCGCCAGAAACTCCTATCGTCACAGACTCCCAAAAAGTTGTTTCGCCAACCAAAAAGAAATGGTGGGTAGTTATGGTTATTTTGATATTGTTGTGTCTTTTGGGTGCAGCAGGTTACTACTATCGAAATGTGTTCATTCCTCAACAAAACACCCTATTACCTTCTGATATAAAGGCACCGGTGGTGGTAGTGCGTGTCGATACTGCCGAACAAGTATTAAAAGATACGCTCGATGTTTCTGATGCAGTAAAAGAAGATACAGTAGCCGTGCCCGAGTTGACATTGGATACCTATACTTATCAAGATGCGCTCAATGCACCAGTGCGCGAGGTGATAACCGTGATAGATGGTAGCCGTTTGACGATGGTCGCGTACCGTGCTTTTGGTCATAAAGCATTTTGGGTGTATGTGTACGATGCAAATCGTAGGGTGCTTCAGAGTCCCAATGCTGTTGAAAAAGGCATGCAATTGGTCATTCCAGATTTACCGCTGTCCATTGTAAATCCAAAGAGCCAACTTTGTATAGATAAGGCATTGGAATTAGCCAAACAATATTAATATCAAAAGATGCTATCCTAATAAAATAGGGCAACCAATCGGTTGCCCTATTCTATTATCGTATGTTGTTATGTTAGCGTTTTAAACAGAAGTGACCGCTAATTTGTTGGTTGGTTTCCGGAACGGTTATTACATACCAATAATCATCCATTGGCATGGGGTGTCCATTGTAGTTGCCATCCCATCCTTTGTATTCCGATCCTTTAATGGTGGTTAATAAGCGGTGGTGTCTGTCGTAAATGCATACGTAGCTCATTGGATAGCCATCCAATCCTTCTACATGCCATAAATCGTTAAGATTGTCGTCGTTGGGGCTAAAGAATTGCATCGGAACAATCGGGGTAATGATGGTAAGCTCCAATTGTACGATACTGTCGCAAGCGCAGGCAACCGTCTGTAAATCAAGTGTCTTTTTGTGCAAGCCACCTGCCATGTTTTTGGTATCGATGTTGAAACCATTAAGGGTATATACTTCTCCTTTTTGAATGGTATCGCTAAATTGGTGCAAATAGGTAGGGAATACTTGTAGATGTAACGTGGTGGTACTATCCACCTGTTCACAACCTGTCGCTTTTGATTTGACGGTAATGCTGTCGTTGAGCATACCAACGGTAGCCGTTTGGTTGGACGATAGGGAAAATCCATGTTCGGTATAGGCATTGTGTTGGCAAACAGAATCGTTGATGGTGGGTTGGAATACCACGATTAACGTGTCTGTATGGGTGACATTATTTTCGTCTACCGATTCGTTGATGTATAATCCCGATTCGTAGATGGTTTGTCCGTTCCAATCAAAGATATCGCCTGCAGATGGTGTTTTTATATCCTTAGAACTGTCCTCGCATTGCATTGCAGTAACATGAAAGGTTTCGGTGGATAGTAGCGCATCGGTAGTGTAGCTTCCTCGGTATACCGGTTGGAACATAATCATATCAAGGGCAAAATCGTTACCTATGGGCTCGGTGCAGTCGTTGTACAATTTGATGCTAGCATCGGTGCAATCTTCCGGTGCTTTCCAGTAGATGCCTACACCGTATTGTTTCCATGTATTGTGATTGATGGTCTTACTACTAATTAGTTCTTCTTCTTTCCCGTTGAATGCTATTTTAAAGACAATTTCTGCAGGGAACTTGTTGGCGTTGCTACATGCCGAATAGGCAAATTGGTATTCGGTTCCTTTTTGCAATGGAGTGGTTAAAGGTGCGATGTATGCCAATGAGTTAGCTTCGCCCCCATCGCATTCCAAGAAATAATTGCCATTTGCTGCTTTGAATGGGGTAGGATAGGTAGTCGAGTTAAGCAAACTTTCTTTACCAATCAGGTAGGCACCACTATGTGCTTGTCCTTGCGTTTTTTGGGGGAAAGATTGGGTTGCTCCAATGCAATTGTAATCGCTACTAAATCCATTGTACTGATTGTTATTAAGCGCAGTATCTTCAAAATCGCCATTGGTAATAATGTTATTGCGTAGTATAGGGGCACCTACAGTGTTGGCCTTGGCATAGACTTGGCAAGTATAAGTGGCAGTCTGTGCTTGGCTCATGCTAACCGTTAGGGTCGGTGTGGTTTGTGTCGACCCATCGGGCAATGTCCATAGGTAGCTGTCGCCTTTAACGGTAGGCTCTAATGTAATGCTTTCGCCAAAGCAGATGGTTGCTGTATGTTCGTCTGTACAATCTTTTGTTTTTACAATGTGGCTTTCGTTGTAAATAGTGCTGCCAGCTGTAACGGTACAAGTGTAGGTAGCATCTGTGGCAGCATTGATGGTAATGGATGACGAGGTTTCGCCAGTGTTCCACACATAAGTGTTGCCGGAGGCTGTGTTTTTGGCAGTTAATGCTATGGACGATCCTTTGCAGGGCTCGTAGTTGATGGTTTCGTTGGACGAACAAGTGGTGGCGCTGTACTCAAATGTTTCTAATTTGGTAACAGGATTAGTGTTGATCACAGTTCCAAAATACACATCGTCCAATGCAAAATCGTTGCCTGCAGGTTCGGTGGTGTAGTTAACGATGTAGATGTGACACCAGTTGTAGTCTTTAGTAGCTTTGTAAGTTGTTTTATGTTCTTTCCATTTACCTAAGGAGGTGGGGGCTTCGAAAGACAATAGTTCTTTCTCTCCATCCTCATTTTCAATGACAAATTTTAGTTTAGGAAGCGAAGCCGCACCATGCGAACTGTATGCCGAATCGATGTTGGCAACAAAACAGCTAAATTGGTAATCTCCTTTGGGTAGTTTTAGGTTGCGGGCTTGCCAAATACGTGCATTAGAGCTGTTAGATCCATCGCATACCAACATGTAGCTGCCCGAATTAGGCTTTACTTTAACGAAATGGGGCTCTTTTACGTCGTTTGCATTTTTGGCGGTGGTGGTTGCACCAATGGCAATGTTCTTGCCACCTTGGTCAAAGTTGAGGTATTCGTAGGAGATCCAATCCCCTAACCTGTTTTTCGCACTTGTTGATTTGTTTGTACATGGAAACTCAAATCCGCCCTCTGTGATAAGGTTGCCGGTATCCATGCTGCTCCCTTCTGTAGTGATATCGCACAAATACTTGCCCGGTTGCAAAAAGGTGTTTGAATTACCTGAGGTGGATATGGTGTATACGTATTTCTTGGTTGTTTCGTTGTACTTGTACCAATTGTAGTAATCGCCTTTGTTTGAGGTAGTAAAAGTAGGAGCGGCATCGCCGGTACAGATTTCTACCGATGCATGCGCTTTATCAATGGTACTGGTAGCTGGATCGTATGTCGCAGGATGATTGTATAGTGCCCATGCACTTGTACAGTATAGCAATGCTATGGCAAGTAAGTTCTTTTTCATAGTATTTTAGGCTTATATAGACCACAAAGTTACTGAAAAATATCGAATTATACGTATAAAACAGTCCTTTTTAGCCGACTTTATATAAAAGAGGCTGAATCGACAGATTCAGCCTCGTAGTTACTTCTTTATGAAAGGGCTATTTAGCTACTTTAAACACCATTGCATCTATAGCCTTTTGCGTGTCGGCATTTTGCAAGGTATATACGGTGTAATTGCCATTTGCCTCGGTAAGTGTCATGGAGGTTAGTACATTGCTTTTAGCATCGTACACCAATACAATTTTGGCGTATCCTCTTTCTCCTTTTTTAAGCTCTTTGCTCAATGTAAACGTATGTCCGCCATTGTTGGAATACGAAAGTGAAGCGCCATTTTCTGTGGCTACACCTTCAATATTGCCTTGCATGCACATTACCAACGTGTTTTTTAGGGTAAGCATCGGGCTGCCTGCTTTGATGTTATGCTTGCGTTGTTTCCCTTTGGATTGCATCACAAACTCGTTGGGATTGATAACCAAAAAATCGCCTGCAGGTTGGGTGTACCACATGGACATGCAGTCGTTTTGGTAGTACAATGTGCCCTCTGATTGCACCGGTTTGGTCATCCCTTTTAAGAACTTTTCTTGTACAAATTGGCAAGTTACTTTTTGAGGAGCATTCTTTTTAATTTGTGCTGCTACTGCATTGTTGGCAAAAACAGCTGCATGAGCCATTACCAACAATACCGCAGATAATATCCATTTTTTCATACTCTATCCATTTACTGTTAATAACTATCGACGATAGACATGCGACATCTTAGGTGTATAATCCTCCGTTAATAGCAATTACTTCGCCATTGATATAGCCGGCTTCGGGCGATGCCAAGAAACCTACCAAGGCAGCGATTTCTTCGGGTTCGCCAAAACGTTTGGCAGGAATTTGTGCCGATAGGGCTTTTTCGTCTAATCCTTCTACCATGTCTGTTTTGATAAAACCGGGAGCAACGGCATTTACAGTAACACGTTTGGGCGCTACTTCTTGTGCCAATGCCTTGGTCGATGCAATGAGCCCACCTTTTGCTGCCGAATAGTTGGTTTGACCGGGCAATCCTTTTTGTCCCGAAAGTGAAGCCATGTTAATGATGCGTCCGTATTTTTTACGCAACATTTTGGTAAGCAATGGGCGAGTTACATTGTAAAACGACATTAAATTGATGTTCATTACTTGGAAAAAATCTTCGGGCTCCATAAAGACCATCAAATTGTCACGACGAATACCGGCATTATTGACCAAAACTTCGATGTAGTCATCCGGATGAGCGGCTTGCCATGCTTCCAATACAGAGGCACATTGTTCGGTATTGGCAACGTCAAAAGGTAGGAGTTCGCCCTCGCCACCGGCTTGACGAATGGCATCCAATGTTTTTTGCGCTTCTTGATGATTAGAAGCATAATTGATTACTACACAATAGCCCATAGCGGCTAATTTTAAACTTACTGCGCGACCTATGCCGCGGCTTCCTCCTGTTACTAATGCGTATTTCATATTTTTGTTGACTAATCGGTTAATCGACGAATCGACTAATCGGTGTTTTTTTTATTTGTTTAATCGTTTAATCGTGTAATCGTTGAATCGTTCCCTTTCGGTCCCTGAGCCTGTCGAAGGGCCCGTTTTGACCTTAGACTTTAGACTTTAGACTTTCAACTTTAGGCTTTCAACTACCGTCTCCATGCCAATTATTTCGGCGCAAGTAAAGCACGATGTCATAGAGACACCCAAAATGCCGTGTAGGTTTAAATTTTGTCCTGTTAAAAGCAAATTAGGAATAGGTGTGCGTGGTGTAAGCACCGTTGTCATGGGACTGTTGTAGTCTTTTTGTATGCCATACGCCGACCCCTTTTCGGTGTTGGTATAGGTTTGGTACGATATGGGGGTACTGGTGTATACGGCTTCTATGCTATCTTTTAGCTGGGGCAATACGGTCTTAACCACATCGATGCAGGCATTGGTTTTGTCATTTTTCATGGCTACGTAATCTTCTCCACGATGACCAATGGGTTTGTCTGCCCATTTTTCTACCTCGTTCCAACTCATTGGTGTTAGCAAATCCAACTGTGTAATGCTATCGCTTTGTGATGGCTTGTAATAGCTGACCATTACCCTGTCCGTTTTGTTAGGGGTATATTGCCATAGATTGGCGTCTTGGTAAACGTATTGATTTCTACCCTTGTATGGAATGGTATTGGGTTTGATAATCAGATTCGCCGTAAACATTCCAAACGTATTGCCCAATCCACCAATGCGTCGACGGTAAATTTTGCGCAATACCTCGCTCTCTTTTACCAACGATAGGGTATGTACAGGATGTGCATTAGAAATAAACCAATCAGCTTCTATTACTTCGTCTTTGTTTACAAGCGCAGCCGTAATTTTTCCGTCTTTTTCGATAAGTTGGGTA
>JAFVZF010000041.1 GCA_017508305.1 Paludibacteraceae bacterium
GGGCGGTTTATTGTTGGATGAAGGTATCTCTAACGAAGCCCTGTCAAAACTGCTTGAAGCGATTAAAAAGCGCACCCGCAAGGCCATTTATGTTGAAATTAGAAATCATCATGATTACTCCGCTTTTGCCACTGTTTTTGCACAAAATGGTTTTGATTATCACCCACATTTAAACGTAAAAATTACCTGCGATACATGGCAAGATGCCCTAAATCGCATGGATACCAACCGCCGCCGAGTCCTCAAGAATCTTGATGAATTGGGTAATTATTCAATTGTTGAATCGTTGAATAAAGATACGATTAATCGATTCAACGGGAGTGTAGCGAACAAACTATCAACGCAACGTGAGTGCAGCGAGCAAATCATCGACTCTCCGCATCACCGAATCACCGAATCACCATATTATTGTTACGCTACTACAAAAGAACAGGTGCACCAATATTATGCCATGTTGAAGCAGCATTACAAAAGAAAAGTACGTAAACCTTTGTTTCCCTATTCTTTTTTTGAGTCGATGGTAATGTCGCAAACGGGCAGATTGTTGTTATTGTACAATGCTGAACAACTATTAGGAGGCATGCTACAAGTAGAACTGCCCGGCAAGGTAATATACGACTACTATGCTTGTGCCTTGGATGAACGATACAAAGCTCTTTCACCCTCTGTCTTGCTTTACGGCATTACAATGCAGCAAGCGATAAATAATGGTATTCCGGTATTCGATACCATGGGTGCAGGCAAGCCTAAAGTGCCTTATGGTGTTCGCGATTTTAAACTTCGATTTGGAGGTACGTTGGTACAAGAAGGGCGCTTTTTATTACTGCATCGTCCTCTTTTGTACAAAATTGGCGTATGGGCGGTAAATATCTTCTCATAAATCGCTTAGAATGTGTATAATTCCCGCTGATTTAACTTTTATATTCAATTTTTTTCATTTATTTTTGCAAGGATAACCATATTGTTATTGTACTATTCGTTACTATCGTAACTATGACAAAACCAAACATATTACATTTTGAATATAAGCACTTTATAGCAGATGTTTGTAATTTAGTGGTAAGTGTGTTTGTGGTACTTTGGTTGGCACCATTTAACACGGTCGACCCATTTGCCAAATATGTACCGGTGTACATTTGCTTTGGTTTGGGGTGGTTGTTTTTTGCATGGCTTTTTGGTCGATATGCCCAGCCAATAAGAAAACAAGGCTATTTTCCTTCTATATTTAAAGCTGCCAATGCTTCGGTGGTAGCGTATGCCATTGCAGTAGGTCTATTTTACTTCTACCTGACCAACTATTCGATATGGGTGTTGACGGCAGTCACTTCCATTGCATTTTTTGTATGGTTTTTGGCGCAATCGTTGTATTTTGCTTTTCTTTATGCGTCCGATCCGGAAGAAGAGGTAGAACCTGTTACTAAACGTCTCCCGCAAAATGTATTGTCATCGCCCACTATTATTTCGGATGAGGCGTACGATGCCATCTACAAAGCCATGAACAAGTGGATGAGTAAGCGTGCCTTTAATTGGTTGTGTCAGCAAATCGATTTGCATAGCAGCAATACCTACGTGTTTGCCTCGACCACTATATTTAATCTTGAAAGCGTTACACCTTACAAGTTTGATACCATCGTCAATGTGCGAAGCCTAAATAATATTCGAGGCATTAACAAGATGTTTTCGATAGCTAACGAAAAATTGCCCGACAATGGACTCTTTGTAGGCGTGTTTAAAGACAAGCACGTTAAAAAGCAACAAATACTGCACAAATATCCTAAAGGCATCAATTGGGTGGTATATACGTTTTACTATTTTGTGAAGCGCGTTCTTCCTAAACTTTTCTTTACCAAACGTTTGTATTACGATATAACTCATGGTAAACGTCGTGTATTATCCAAAACAGAGGTGTTTGGCAGGTTGTATTTTTGCGGTTTTGAAATAGTCTCCGAAAAGAAAATAGATCATTATACCTATTTTGTAGCACGCCGTAAACAAGAGCCTCCCCGCTACAAAAAACGTCGCTATGGTCCCATTATATCACTCAATAGAGTGGGTAAAAATGGCAAATCGTTTAAGTTTTACAAGGCACGTACCATGTATCCCTATTCGGAATTTTTACAAGAATACATCTACCAAAAGTACGATTTGCAGGAAGGTGGAAAATTTAATCACGACATTCGTGTGAGCACATTGGGTAAATTTATGCGTCGTTGTTGGTTGGACGAGTTGCCTATGCTACTTAATCTGCTTAAAGGGGATATGAAATTAGTAGGGGTAAGGCCACTAAGTAAACACTATTTTAGCTTATACAGCAAAGAATTACAAGAGTTGCGTACACAGTTTAAGCCCGGCTTATTGCCGCCATTTTATGCTGACATGCCCAAAACATTGGACGAAATTCAAGCCTCGGAAATGCGCTATTTAATGCGTTGTAAAGAAAAAGGTGTCTTTACTACCGATATGGTATATATGTGGAAGATTTTTGTCAACATAGTATTTAAACGTGCCCGATCGCATTAGACTGATTTTAAAAGGTAACTTCTTCGTTATGCTCGTATTCAAAATGCTCATTTACGCTTAGTAAACTCCGCTTTTTCATACATCGCATGCCTCGAATTTCCTCTTTTAAAATCACTCTATTAAAATTCTTTTAAAATTCTTTTAAAATTCTTTTAAAATCACTCTAAACAAGTTCGAAAATTATAACCTTGATAATAGAGAAAAATATTTCTCCTTTCTCCTTTATCAACTCTCTTTTTGATAAAAAATGAAACGACCCCTCATAACCCTCCTAACTTTCTTTTGTGGAACGTTGCTGCTATTTGCACAAAACATTCCGCAAAACATGGAATATACCCGTTTGTATAGTTTTATTGATGAGTTGGCTACCGATGGATTGGTAGATGTCAATTCGGCGATAAAGCCTTACAACCGCAATGCCATTGCTGCAATGCTAAAGCAAGCCAAAGCGCAAGATTCGCTACTCAACAAACGTCAAAAAAGGGATTTGGCTTTTTTTATGAGCGATTTTGCCAACGAATTGGATACCATGCCCAAAGCCTACGTGCATTGGACCGATAAGAAAAGCTTTGATTTGTCGCTTTTGCAACCCCAATTTCTTTATCAAAACAAATACTTTAAGTTTCATTTGCGTCCCATTTTGGGCATGGATTTGCTATACAATCGCCATGGCTTGATTATGAAACGTCGTTGGGGCTTTGATGTGCAAATGGACATTGTAAAACACGTATCGGTGTGGGGTAGCTTGCGCGATATTTCGTTAGACGGCAGGCAGTTGAGCGATGAGTATTATGCCGACATCTATGAAAAGATTGATGCTGCCAAAATAACCAAACCACAGTATTTGTATAACTTACCCGGCTATCAATACAAAGAGGCTAACTATGGTGGCGACTACAGTGATTTTAGAGGTGGTATTAAGGCATACGCTTGGTGGGGTAGCATCGGT
The DNA here is from genome assembly GCA_017508305.1 of Paludibacteraceae bacterium. Classification (GTDB taxonomy): domain Bacteria; phylum Bacteroidota; class Bacteroidia; order Bacteroidales; family Paludibacteraceae; genus Enterocola. Next base: position 3,470 of record JAFVZF010000041.1, read on the forward strand.
TTGGTAAAAGACCAATTAGCATGGGGCGATAGTTACAATTGCTCTAATATTATCTCGGGTCGTGCTCCGTCTTTTCCCATGATTACTTTGCAACTAACTCCTTGTAAATGGTTTGAATTCAATTATATACATGGTTGGATGGTAAGTAATGTGTTGGATAGTACCTATTTTTACACCGAAGAAAACTATACCACCACCAAGTCGGAAAAACATTACCGTCCGATGAATAAATTCATCGCTGCCAATATGTTTACCTTTACCCCTATACCGCGCCTTAAATTATCGATAGGTAACTCCATTATCTATGCCGAGCGCAATATACAACCCATGTTCTTGATTCCGTTTGCGTTCTTTAAATCACTCGACCACTTGATGACCAAAGGCGTTGGGTCGGAAAACCAAAACTCGCAAATTTTTATCAATTTGAGTTCGCGCAACATCAAGCATTTGCACCTGTTTGCTTCGTTTTTTATCGACGAGTTTGCAACTAAACGGTTGTCCAATGCCGAACACAATTTGATATCGTACAAGGCGGGCTTTGAAGTGAGCAATTGGCCATTAAAAAATTTATCCTATGGTTTTGAATTTACACGAACCAATACGCTCAACTATAAGCATTCCATTCAGGCCATTACGTGGGCATCGAATAGCTACAATTTAGGCCATTATTTAGGCGATAATACGCAACAATTTTTTGCTTTTATCAACTATAAACCGGTTAAAGGATTAAATTTAAACCTATCGTACACCAAAGATCAAAAAGGAAATGATTACGAGTATGTGCGTAAAAATACCAAGCAAATATTGGCACAACCTATTTTAAAAGACATTGTGTGGGAAAACGACATTGTGTCATTTAAAGCCTTGTACGAAGTGTGGCCCAATGCGTACGCCACCGTTCAGGTCGATTGGAACAATGCTCGAGGTTATGATGTTGATTCTCCTGCAATTGAAGGTGAAAATCGTTTGGATGCCAACGGATATTTAACTAAATTTACACCGTCTTTTTACCAAGGCAGTAACATTACCGTTACGTGCGGACTTAACATTGGTTTTTAATAAAAACCAATGTTAAAGGAGAGTTGATAAAGGAGAAAGGAGAAAGTTGCGATTAAGCGAGAGCAGAACAAATTTATTTGTTATGCCGAGCGTGAGCAACTTCACGAAATGCGAAGCATTGAGTAATTTCGGTGCAAGCCGAGTGTAGATGCAAGTTTACTTGACTTTGCCGAGGCGTAGCCAAAAATCATGAGCGAAGTGAATAAAGGAGAGAGATGAAGAAATTAGGAGTGTTAGGTGATAAGACATATAGCTTTGCGATAAGAATTATCAAAGCGTATAAATTTCTTTCGGGGAAAAGCGAATTTGTGCTGTCAAAGCAATTGTTAAGAAGTGGAACTGCCATTGGTGCATTATGTAGAGAAGCACAAAATGCACAAAGTAAGGCAGACTTTCTTAACAAGATGAATATTGCTTTAAAAGAGGCTAATGAAACAGAATATTGGTTGTCTTTACTAAAGGATACTGAATACTTAGATGTACAAATCTATGAGTCAATGAATGCTGATTGTGAAGAGATTGTAAAGATTTTAACATCCACAGTAAAAACAACAAAGAAGAATATAGATCAAGAGAAATCAGAAAGTAAAAAATAAATCTCTCCTTTCTCCTTTCTCAACTATCAACTAAATTAAAGCAAACAAATAAGCAAGCAAGGTAAGATAAGAGTAAATAACTTTCTCCTTTCTCCTTTCTCAACTATCAACTAATAAAGCCCAAAGGGCACTAAATACCAAACGTATAACAAAATTTTTATGAAAAAAATTCAAATGGTTGACTTAAAGAGTCAATACGAAAAAATCAGAGAGGATGTAAATGCAGGTATTCAAGAAGTAATTGATACCACTACCTTTATTAAAGGTGGCAAAGTAAACGAGTTCCAAAAAAACTTGGAGGCATATTTGGGCGTTAAGCACGTTATTCCAACGGGCAATGGTACCGATGCGCTTCAAATTGCGTTGATGGCCCTTGGTTTAAAACCCGGTGACGAAGTCATTACTCCCACCTTTACCTTTATTGCCACAGCCGAAGTAGTGGCGCTATTGGGCTTAACTCCAGTGGTGGTTGACGTAGAAGAAGATACCTTTAACATGGATATTGAAGCCGTTAAACGTGCTATCACCCCCAAAACCAAAGCCATTGTACCTGTTCACTTGTTTGGTCAAAACGCCAATATGGATGCGCTATTGGCATTGGCAAAAGAACACAACCTATACATTGTAGAAGATGCTTGCCAATCGATTGGTGCTGAGTATACCTTTGCAGATGGCAGCAAAGCTAAATCGGGTTGCATTGGTAACATTGGTTGTACCTCGTTCTTCCCCTCTAAAAACTTAGGTTGCTACGGCGACGGTGGTGCTATCTTTACCAACGACGACGAATTAGCTGCTAAAATGCGCGCCATTGCTAACCACGGTATGGTGGTTCGCTATCACCACGATATGATTGGTGTAAACAGCCGTTTGGACAGTATTCAAGCTGCCGTATTGGACGTTAAATTGCGTCACTTGGACGAATACATCGCTGCTCGTCAGGCTGCTGCAGCTTACTACAACAATGCTTTTGCTGGCTGCGATAAATTGATTACTCCTGTTACATCGCCCTTTACCACCCACGTATTCCACCAATACACTCTTAAATTGGTAGGTGTAGATCGTAACGGTTTGCAAGCATACCTAAAAGAAAAAGGCATCCCAGCCATGATTTACTATCCGGTGCCTTTGCACTTGCAAAAAGCCTATCAAGATCCTCGCTACCAAAAAGGCGACTTCCCAGTAGCAGAAAAATTGATGGATTGCGTCTTGTCGCTTCCTATGCACACCGAATTAGACCAAGAACAACTTGAGTATATTACATCATCTGTGTTAGAATTTATTAATAAATAATTGGTGATTCGGTGATTTGGTGAGTCGGTGAGTCGGATTTTGATATCGCATCACCGTATAACCGCATCACCGCATAACCAGAGCGAAGCGATATGGAATATTTTAAGCACGAATCGTCTTACGTAGACGAAGGTTGCCAAATAGGCAACGGCACCAAGATATGGCATTTTAGCCACATTATGAGCAATTGCACCATAGGTGAGAATTGCAACATTGGACAAAACGTAGTTATATCGCCCAAAGTAGTATTGGGCAACAACGTAAAAATTCAAAACAACGTATCGGTTTACGAAGGTGTAATAGCCGAGGACGATGTTTTTATGGGTCCCTCGATGGTATTTACCAACGTACTTAACCCTCGTAGCCATGTGAGCCGCAAGGACGAATACCGCGCCACTATTTTGCGCAAAGGTTGCAGCATTGGTGCTAACGCTACCATTGTATGTGGTCACGAGATAGGCGAGTACGCCCTTATTGGTGCAGGCACCGTAGTTACCAAAAACGTAAAACCTTACGCGTTGATGGTAGGTAACCCTGCACGCCAACTTGGTTGGGTAAGCGAAAACGGTCAAAAATTGCATTTTGACGAAAACGGCTTTGCTACTTGCCCTGCCACAGGTCAAAAATACCAACTTAAAGACGGAAACGTAACGGAGATTAAATAATCGCGATTATTTAATCGACTAATCGACTAACCGACTAATCGACGAACCGAATGATTATATAAAGACATCGATTCGTCAAAAAAAAGTAAAAAACAGGTGTATGTTGTGTATGGGAATTTGATTCATTCAAATCACCGACTCACCGCATCACCGCATCACCAACAAAAAATGATAAACTTTGCAGTAGTAGGATTGGGTCACATAGGCAAACGCCATGCAGAAATGATCCGTCGCAACCCCGGAGCTAACTTAGTAGCAGTGTGCGATGTATTGCCCAAAGATAAAATCGATCCGGAAATTAAAGAAGATTACTACAACGACTATGACGAGCTATTAAAACGCGAAGACATCGACGTAGTAAATATTTGTAACCTAAACGGTTTTCATGCGGAATATGCCATTAAAGCATTGGAAGCTAAAAAACACGTAGTGCTCGAAAAACCCATTGCGCTCAACAAAGCCGATGCCGAAAAAATCGTGTTTAAATCGCTCGAAATGTCGCGCTCGGTGTTCTGTGTAATGCAAAACCGTTACTCTCCACCCATGGCGTGGTTAAAAGAATTGATTACCGAAAAACGCTTGGGCGATATTTACTTTGTAAAAGTAGATGCCTTTTGGAACCGCGACGAACGTTACTACCAACGTGGTAGCTGGCACGGCACCAATAAATTAGACGGTGGTACCCTTTATACCCAATTCTCGCACTATGTAGATATGCTATATTGGTTGTTTGGCGATATTACCAACATTCGTGGTAAGTTTGCTAACTGCTCGCACGGCGATTTAATTGAGTTTGAAGATACCGGTTGTGTAGATTTCGACTTTATCAATGGCGGTATGGGTTCGCTCAACTATTCTACCTCTGTATGGGACAAGAACTTAGAAAGTTCTGTTACCATTATCGGTTCTAAAGGTACAGTAAAAGTAGCCGGTCAATACATGGATACCGTGGTTCACTGCCACATTCAAGATTACGAAATGCCCGAATTGAAAGAACCTACCCACGAAAACGACTTTGGTGGTTACAAAGGGGCAGCCCAAAATCACGGTTTTGTGATAAAAAACGTAATTGACACCCTTAAAACCGGTAGTTCTATTGCCACCAACTTGTTGGAAGGCATGAAAGTAGTGGATATTATCGAACGTATCTATAATGAGAGAGATAGAGTGATGGGATAGAAATATCCTACTTTAAAATTCATTTAGAGACTCACTGAATCATCGGTGAGTCTCTTTTTTTTGTGTCTTATAGTGCAATATATTGCACAAATACTTTGAAAATATA
>JAFVZF010000042.1 GCA_017508305.1 Paludibacteraceae bacterium
CTCCATTTACAAGCACTGAATACTCTGCTGCCTGACCTATTTGAGCAGGAGTCACAGTAAACGAAGGTTTAGCACCAATAGTAATCAATTGTTCTTTGGTCTCGATGCTTAGTTGTGGGGAGGCTTGTTTTAATTCAACAGACACCTCGGCAGCATCGCCTGCTTGGTTTTCACAATAGTCATCGGTTTGGATAGTCACATAGAATGTTTGTGCTTCTGTTACATCCAATATACTATACGTATTACCTTCTTTTACTAAATTAGCTTTGTCCAAAGAAGAATCGTTGTACCATCTAATAAGTATATTTTCTTGTTTAGCGGCAAACAAACTGTCTTTTGCTATCAAATTTACCTCGGTACGCGGACAAACTTCTTTGTCGTTTACATTGATATTATCTGCGACAGCATGGTCTTTTACCTTGACAGTGATGGTTGTATCAGCTTCACAATTATCAGTTACTGTCGATTCTATCTCGTCCATAGAAGCCAACACATTGTAGGTAACCACTCCTTCGGTAGGCGTCCAAGGTTCAAAGCCTCTTACCTCATTGCCTTCGCTATCGGAAAATATGAGGTATTTGTAGCTATCAGCATCGTGCACTAAATCGCGTAACATGATACTGTCATTGGTATCCAATACACACTCATTGTAGTTGTCCACAATAGGTGCCGGTGTCGATTCTTTAACACGATAATACACCTTAATCGTATCACTCTCACACGAACCGTCGGGTTTGTTATACACCAACAACGAATCGCACGAGCTTTTGCCTTCGGCATCTCTTGTGGGTACATTTCTATCAAATCCGGTAGTAGTTAAAGGCAACGAATCTACCGCACTCAACCAATATAGTTTGTAAGCATCATTAAATTTTTCCACATCTATAAGTTGATCGTACGGCCATGTGCCCTCGGTACTACACATATTGTAGGCATATTTGTCATTGGGTTTGGTCGTAATAGGAATTTGAGCCTGTGGTTTGATGTTAACGGTCACCGAACCTTTTGCCATATCGGAACAAATTTGGGTGCCGTCTACCCTCATTTCGTATACTTTTACCGTAAAGACATATTTTTTACCCGCCTCAAACGGATAATAGGACGCATTGTTTGCACGGGCATACTGTTCATTTAAATCAATCTGATTCGTTTTTTGTTGTACATTAAAAGATTGATTGGTGATATAATCCTCATCATTGATAAGTACATCATAGTATACTTGCGAAGTTAAATTCTTCTCTGAGGTTAAATTTAACAGTGGCATTGGAGTAGGCTCGTTCGGACTCGTCGAAATACAAGGATTAACATCTCCTCCTTGTGCCAATGTCAATGTTCTTTCAAAACAATCTACATTCGCAGTAAGCGTATTAGTAGAGAATACATAAATCGGATTTTGATTGGGCAATATTCTGCCATTCTCTACTCCCATTTGCACATTTACATCACATTCGTTGTTGGCTGTTTTGGGCGAAACTACAGCTATAATATTTATCGTTTCGGGCACTTCATCAACCAATGCGTCATTTTCAAGCTTTGAAGTGTAAATATCTTTTGTCCTATCATACTCCATATTGCCCAAATACCTATACTTTGTACCTTTCTGTTTAAACAACATCACACAAGGATTAGCAATAGAACCAAAATTTTGGTTGGGAAGAACGACAGTGGTCTTTTCTTCTATATTCGTTAGGGTTATTTGTTCAACTTTATTACTTTCGGCATCCTCAAAATACACTTTAAAAGTAGGCTTGCACAGATGTAACTGAATGTCATCAATAAGCACATCATTACCCACACCGGAACTACTATTGTTGGTAATTACAATGCGGTAATCGTAATCTCTATCAACAATCTCCAAATCGGTAGATAGACAGACCCAATCCTCTTCTACACTTACAGTAGATTCCAATGCTGATACGTTTCCATCTGCGTCTTTTCCATCTTTCCACGTTTGTCCGGCATCTTCGCTGTATTGAATCTTTAACACCATGTTTATATCGGTCAATTTGTCTTGTGCCACATCGTCATGTGGTTGTGCAGCACACGCAAACCAAGCCGAGAAAGACAAACGTGCCTTATTGGCAAACTGTGCCTTCTCTACATCTGTCAAGACACGTGTAAAAACAGGTTTGGTACTGGTATTGTCAAAATTGATCATCAACATACCACCATACTTAGTGCCATTATCTTTACCGTTTATATAATCGCGGTCTCTCAACAGTTTTCCATCACTCAATTTTTGACGGTACCATGCTCTCTCATTCAAACAATCGCTTGATACCTGATAATTGTATGCAGCCGGGTCATTCCCGCAACCACAATTATAGGGCGTAGCAACTACCGCATAGTTGCCATCATTAATCATATTAGGATATGCTTTATAACCGTTTGTACCATACGACACTTCCCCACCTCCTAAATCATTGCTTCTTGCAGTCTCAGATGTCAATGTACCAAAATCCATGGTAAAGACAGGTACCATTTCGGTACCATCACCACAGCCTTCAAGCACACTGATTGTTTTTTTTCCACTTGTTACAGTGGCTGTTCCCGAACCAATAACACGATACGAGCTGGTCGTTGTAGGTAACTTTTCGCCTTCTAATTTATAAGATGCCACCGAAGTGGTTGCCAAATTCGTCCATGTTTCTCCATCGACAGAAACCTGCCATTTATACGAAGTAAAGGTAGCATTTTCGGCAGTAGCGGTCAATGTTATCGCTTGTGTATCGTCGTAATCACGAAAAGTTTTTGATGCAGAAAGTTTAATAACAGCATTAGAAGGATAGGTAACGGTAAGTCTTGGTTCTCCATTTCTTACTACCACTTGAAACGTATAATCGCCTGCTACATCGGCAGTAATCTGCGCATCGCCATCGGTAGACTTAAATCCCCAATCCGTACAGTTGTCACGTACCATGGTTCCGCCATTTCCATACCATGTACTGCCTATTTTAATCTTAAATTTGTAGGTTGTCTTAGCCAACTTAATAACAGCTACC
>JAFVZF010000043.1 GCA_017508305.1 Paludibacteraceae bacterium
TGGACTACTCAGAATGGAATAAATGGTTATAAAGTAGTTGGACCTAATGGAAATAGCATTTTCTTGCCTGCTGCGGGTTACCGAAACGGTACTTCTATTTATGAGTATGGTTCATACGGTAGATATTGGAGCAGTTCGCTGTTCCTTGGTGGGCAGGCTGATAATATGTCCTTTAATTCATCAATAGGACCCTTTGGGAAAACCGCTGATCGACCTCTTGGTTTATCAGTTCGTCCTGTTTTACCCAAATCACTTACACTAAATAAGTTATCAAATACTTTATTTGTTGATGAAGAATATACACTAATAGCTACATGTAATGGAAAGGAAGTTGTACCAGAATGGACTTCTTCTAATGAGTCAGTTGCTATAGTTAGCGGTGGTGTGGTAAAGGCCTTATCTGCTGGTAAAACAACTATTTCTGCTAAATATAATGGCAAAAAAGTTGATTGTACAATTATAGTAAATAATAAATTGACTATATTGTCTGTTCCAGATCCAGCTTATGTAAATATGAACTATAAACTAAAAGTAACATATGGAGGAGATACAATTTCGAATGCACTTTGGACTTCTTCAAATATTGCGGTTGCATCGGTTGCCAATGGTGTGCTAACTGCATTGTCAGCTGGTTCTTCAATACTAACTGCAACCTATAATGGTGAAAAAGCAGAATGTAAAATAGTAGTAATTGAACCAGAATATGTAGATTTAGGTTTGTCTGTTAAATGGGCAACTTGTAATGTAGGTGCTATAAATCCTGAAGATTTTGGAGATTATTTTGCATGGGGTGAAACTACTCCAAAATCTGAATATAGTTGGAGAACTTATAAATATTGCAATGGTACAGCGAATAGTATGACAAAATATTGTACAAACGCAGAAAACGGAATAGTAGATAATAAAACAACTCTGGAATTAATTGATGATGCGGCAAATGTAAATTTAGGTGGAGATTGGCGAGTGCCTACTTATAAAGAACTAGAAGAATTAGTAAATGATTGCTCATGGGAATGGACAGACAAGAATGGAGTTAAAGGATATATGATTACAGGTCCTAATTGTAATAGTATATTTTTGCCAGCTGCAGGTTCCTACTATGATTATTCTATTGAATATAATACTTGGGGGCCTTACGGTATCTATTACAGTAGTTCGCTTAGTTCTAACGATTCTCATATTAAGATGATGAAAATCAGAGTAAACGATGAGAGCGTTTTTTCTGGCGTAACAACATGGGACGATTGCAGCCGTGACGTTGGTAGGACAATTCGACCTGTTCTACCATAGATAATAGATATACTAAAAACCAATCCCCATTGGGTATCACTTTTATTGGATTATCTGCTACAGGGTTAAAACTGTTTGTTATGTTTTGTAGTAGATAAAATAAATCAAAAAGACGTCACATCTCACATTGTGGCGTCTTTTTTCTGGCAATTATACTTTTTTTTGTAACCATTTGATCAAAGACAGTTGGGAAATCTTTCACCCCTTCCTAACCTCCATCACGCACTCTTTGCAATTAAACGATAGTTTTAGGTAGTAGTTTTTGTGAATGAGGAACAGGGGCTCGTTCAATTTAGAGGTTCTTAATGATGACCCTTTCTCCTTTTCGGTCAACGACCCTTCGACAAGCTCTAAGGCAGAACCTTTATTCTCTTTTGGGCACGCTCCCAACGCATACCTAATGCAGTGCTTGCAAAACATCAGCACAGCCCCGTCGGGCTCTTGCAGTTCAAATGCAGGCGCAGTGGTTTCCGCCCCGTGCGCCGCATAAAAATCGCGGGCTTTTTGGTTGGCAATGTTGTTGAGGTAGCTGTCACTTTGCAAAGGGAAAGGGTAGTGGTTAGCCGTAGGCAATACCAATGCCGCAGGCTGTCTTTGCAAGCGCAAATTTACCAATGCCTCGCACACTGCTCTGCGCGCTGCCGTTAGCACTGACGATGGAATAAAAAACGCCGTGTCAATGCCAAAGTCTGAGGCTTCAAAAATGGTATCACCCAATTTGCTCAATATCCTTTTGTAATTGTCTGCTTGTGGGGTGTTGCTCTTTTCAAAAGGTCCTTCTACTACCAAACTTGCTTTGTTGATGCCGTCTGATATGCATAGCGTATCGTCTTTCAGTTCCATGCTAACGCTTATTTTACGGGTAGCCGATGGTTTTTGCAGTAGGTGCAAAAACTGTTCGTCCGCATTGCGATATACTGCATCGCCCACTTGTAACGAGACTGGAGCATTGGGTATAATTACACCGTTTTCTACCTTATTTACTTTGCAACCACTTAGCTCGCCATCGGGCGTAAAAAAGCAAAGCCCATCGCCGTTGTGAATTTCGTTTCCTTCTACAAGCTCATGCCCCGAAATGCTAAACCCTTTGGGCAACAATCGTTTTACCCGTCCCAAATATTCACCCACCGATTTAGGTGTTTCAAACGAAAAAATATCCTTGTTTCTGCCCTTAAAAAAATAAGTAGTAGCCCCACGATGAAATGTTTTTTGCGGATTGGGCACAAATGTGTAGCTGCTTACACCGTCCGATAAACGTTTTAAATGTGGGCGAACAGCCAAGGCAGCGTCTATTTTTTGTCGATAGTAAGCCGTTAGGTTTTTTACGTATTCTACATCTTTTAATCGACCCTCTATTTTAAACGAGCGTACACCCGCATCCAACATGTCGCCCACGTGGTCCGATAAATCAAAATCCTTAAGCGATAGCCAATGTTTTTTGCCAAACGAATGCCCCTGGGCATCTTGCAAATCAAACGGCAAACGGCAAATTTGAGCACATGCTCCTTTGTTGGCACTGCGTCCGCATAGGGCTTGGCTGGCATAACATTGTCCGCTATAGCTTACACACAAAGCGCCGTGCACAAAGGCTTCTAAACGAACGTTGGTTTGCGCGGCAATCTCTTTTATTTGCTCTAACGATAATTCTCGCGCCAAAACCACTTGTTCGCAGCCCACTTCTTGCCAAAAACGTACCTTTTCTACCGTACGATTGTCGGCTTGTGTGCTGGCATGCAGGGCGATAGGAGGTAGGTTGAGGTTAAAAATACCCGTATCTTGCACAATAAGCGCATCTACGCCAATTTGGTACAATTGATGAATCAACTGTTCTGCCTCTGCCAATTCGGTATCTGTAAGCAAGGTATTTAAGGCAACAAAAACACGTGCATGGTATTGGTGTGCAAAGCGTACCAATTGTTCGATGTCTTGGATGGTATTGCCGGCAGCACTGCGGGCACTGTATTTGGGCGCACCAATATATACAGCATCGGCACCGTGCAGAATAGCTTCTATGCCGCAGATTACGTTTTTAGCAGGGGCTAATAATTCAACTCGATTCATGTCCACAAAAATACTACATCCCACTTAAATAGTCAATATCGGTTATTAAAATCAATAATTTAACAATTGTTTTTACTCTTTTAATATGAATTAGAAGTCTAAAAATTAACATTTGCGTATCTTCGCATTTGTAAATCGTTAAATCGTTAAATCGCATAATCGTCTAAACGACTAAACGCCTAAACGACTAAACGCCTAAAGTTGCGAGTAAGCGAGAGCAATAATAAGCTTGCTTAATCATTGCCGAGCGGGAGCAACTTCATGAGCGAAGCGAATAAAGTCGAAAGTCACAAGTCGAAAGTCGAAACTTCAATTCGGACACTTCGACAGGCTCAGTGACCGAATTGAACCGATTCACCGATTAGTCGATTAGTCAAAAAACAAAACAACTAAACAACAAAACATATGAACCAAGTAGTTGATATCAGAGAACTAAACGCACGCATCGAACAAAAAAGTGCATTTATCGATGTCCTAACCATGGGTATGGACAAAGTAATTGTAGGTCAAAAACATTTGGTAGAATCATTGCTTATTGGGTTGCTATCCGATGGACATATTCTATTAGAAGGTGTCCCAGGTTTGGCAAAAACCTTAGCGATTAAAACGTTGGCACAACTTATCGATAGCAAGTACAGCCGTATTCAGTTTACCCCCGACTTGCTACCTGCCGACGTGTTGGGTACGATGATTTACAGCCAAAAGACCGAAGAATTTGTCGTTAAAAAAGGACCTATTTTTGCTAATTTTATTTTGGCAGACGAAATTAACCGTGCTCCGGCAAAAGTACAAAGTGCCTTGCTCGAAGCCATGCAAGAACGTCAAGTAACCTTGGCAGATGCCACCTATAAGTTAGACGACCCCTTCCTTGTGTTGGCTACCCAAAACCCCATCGAACAAGAAGGTACCTATCCACTTCCCGAAGCACAAGTTGACCGTTTTATGCTAAAAGTAGTGGTTTCTTACCCTAAATTAGAAGAAGAACGTCTTATCATTCGCCAAAACATAGGGGCAAAACCTGCACCTATCAAACCCATTATTAAGGCAGAAGAAATAATCGAGGCACGCAATACCGTACGCGAAATTTATTTGGACGAAAAAATCGAAAAATACATTCTAGACATTGTATTTGCTACCCGCGATCCGCAAGCATACGGCTTAAACGATCTTAAAGGCATGATTGCCTTTGGTGGATCGCCTCGTGCATCCATCAGTTTGGCAACCGCAGCCCGTTCGTATGCCTTTATCAAACACCGTGGTTACGTTATTCCCGAAGACGTACGTGCCGTTTGTCACGACGTGCTACGTCATCGTATCGGTCTTACTTACGAAGCCGAAGCCAATAACATCACCACAGAGGATGTGATTTCGGAAATTTTAAACATAGTCGAAGTACCTTAATATCGATTTTAAAGGGTAATTTCTTCGTTGTTGCTCGTGCTCACAATCCTCATTTACGTTTAGTAAACTCCGGTTGTTCGCACTTCGCACGCCTAGAACTTCCTCCTTTAAAATCAATATTATATAGTGTATTTTATAGGGTGATTTTTTCGTCATTGCTTGCACTCGCAATCCTCATTTACGTTTAGTAAACTCCGGTTGTTCGTGCTTCGCATTCCTAAAACTCCCTCCTCTAAAATCAATATTATACAGAGCGTTTTTATAGGGTGATTTTATTCTCGTTGGTCATCAATACGTGGCGTCATTGCTTGCATTTGAGTTTGATTTACCAACTCACCGAATCACCAAATAACCGAATCACCGATTGTGAGCATAGCGAACAAATGGAAACAAACGAATTAATTAAAAAAGTACGTCAAATAGAGATCAAAACCCGTGGGTTGTCTCAAAATATCTTTGCAGGACAGTATCATTCTGCCTTTAAGGGGCGTGGTATGTCGTTTGCAGAGGTAAGAGAGTATCAAATGGGGGATGATATTCGCAGCATCGATTGGAACGTTACTGCTCGTTTTAATCATCCTTACGTAAAGGTGTTCGAAGAAGAACGCGAACTAACCTTTATGTTGCTTATCGATGTGTCGGGTAGTAGCGATTTTGGCACGACGGGGCAAAATAAACGTTCTATTATTACCGAAGTGGCAGCTACCTTGGCGTTTTCCTCATTGCAAAATAACGATAAGATAGGAGTTATCTTGTTTTCGGACAAAATAGAAAAATTCATTGCTCCGCAAAAAGGCAAAAAACATGTGCTATACATTATTCGAGAGCTCATCGAATTTAAGCCCGAAAGTAACAAAACCGATGTGTCGGTGGTGCTGCAATATTTTACCAGTGCTATAAAGAAACGTTGTACCGCCTTTTTAATCTCCGATTTTATATCGCCCGATTTTGATAAAGCATTGATGATTTCTGCCAAAAAACACGACATGGTGGCAATGCAAGTGTACGATGTACGCGATGCCGATTTGCCCGATGTAGGTTGGGTAAAAATGAAAGATGCCGAAACCGGACAGATTCAATACGTGGACACGGCTGCCATCGAAACCCGATTGCGGTACAATAATTATTGGAAAGAACGTCAGCACCATTTGCAAACCGAAATGGCAAAAAATAAGGTCGATATGGTGTCTATTCGTACAGACGAAGATTATGTACGGGCGTTGATTAACTTATTTAGAATGAGAGGTTAGTATGAGATTTCGTGTAATTATAGCCTTACTCTTGCTGGCAAATGGCATGATGGCGCAAAATTTTACACCACAAGCCACCCTGCAACCTTCGCAAATTCAAATAGGCGAGCAGGCTCGTTTGTGTATTTCTGTTGCGCAAGATGCCGATACGTACGTGAGCATGCCTATTTTGTCCGATACGGTTACAGCCGGTGTCGAAATTGTAGAACGATTGCCCATAGATACCATTGCTTTGGACAATAATCGCATTCAAATAAAGCAGGAGTATGTGGTTACTTCGTTTGATAGCGGTTTTTATTTTATACCACCCTATACATTTGCTACTCAGATAGATAGTTTGCAAACGTCGCCCATTGGATTGTCGGTAACTACGGTTGCGGTCAATGCCCAGACGGACGATATTAAAACCATTAAACCCATTATGGATGCCCCTCTTTTGTGGAGCGAAATTTTTACGTGGGTAGGCTATGGCTTGTTGGTATTGTTATTGATAGGGGTGGTAGTGTTATTGCTATTAAAATTTGTTTTCAAGAAAAAAGTGCCATTTATTCAGCCCCAACCGCAACCGATTATTCCGCCTCATATAGTGGCGTTAAACAGGTTAGAAGCCATTAAAGCAGAAAAAACGTGGCAGTCGGGCAATATCAAAGCCTTTTATACCGAGGTAACCGATGTGTTGCGTGTGTACATCGAAGGACGTTTTCAAATCAATGCCATGGAATTAACATCCGACGAAATTTTGGCATTGGTCAAAAAAGTGCCCGAAATGGACGAGGTTCGCCAACAATTAAAAGAATTGCTGACGTTGGCAGATTATGTCAAGTTTGCCAAAATGGTACCGCTCGAAAACGAAAACGAGCAAAGCCTACTAACGGCCTTTGATGTTGTCGATAAAACAAAACCCGTAGAAGAAGAGAATGTCGAAAGTCACTTGTATTCGGGCAAGCCCGAAAGTTAAATCGCACAATCGTTAAATTGATGAACCGCAAAAAAATATGATTAAACGATTATCGACTAAACGACTAAACAACTCAACGACTAAACAACAAAACAATGACCTTTGCACATCCATATTACCTGTTGCTTTTATTACTGATAGTACCCATAGTGGTGTATTACATCGTAAAGCAACATACGCTAACGGCAGAAATTAAATTTTCGTCGCTCGATGCATTTTCTCAAGTAAAAAAGTCATACAAAAACTACTTGCGCCATTTGCCTTTTGTATTGCACATGTTGGCATTGGCAGCTTTAATTGTTGCCTTGGCGCGCCCGCAAAAAAGCGATAGTTGGAGTAATAAAACCACCGAGGGAATAGACATTGTTATGGCGTTGGACATATCCAGCAGTATGTTGGCAGAAGATTTAAAACCCAATCGGTTGGATGCTGCCAAACAAGTAGCTACCCAATTTGTGATGCAGCGTCCCAATGACAACGTAGGGTTGGTTGTTTTTGCCGGCGAAAGTTTTACCCAATGCCCACTTACCATGAACCATGGCGAACTTGTCAATTTGTTGCGTGGCGTAAAATGTGGCATGATAGAAGACGGTACCGCTATCGGCTCCGGATTGGCAACCGCTGTTAACCGCATAAAAGACAGTAAAGCCAAATCGAAAGTGGTGATCTTACTGACAGATGGTTCTAACAATCGTGGACAGATAGCCCCTGTTACAGCAGGCGAAATAGCCAAAAGCTTTGGCGTGCGAGTGTATACCATTGGGGTAGGCAGTAGGGGAACCGCTCCCTATCCGTTCCAAACACCATTTGGTGTACAATACCGCGATGTAGAAGTGGATATAGACGAAAACACCCTTCAACAGATAGCTGATATCACAGGTGGATCGTATTTTAGAGCGACCAATACAGAGGCTCTGATACAGATTTATCAAGAGATAGATCAAATGGAGAAAACTAAAATTCAGGTCAATGAATACAGCAAAAAAGAAGAATTGTACCATTGGTTTATTTTGGCTATGTTGGTTTGTTTGTTGGGCGAAATGCTACTCAGACAAACCGTCTTTAAATCCATTCCTTAGTGCTGTACATTAAATTAGAAAGCCATGTTTAGATTTGCACATCCAGAATATTTATACCTCCTATCCATCGTCCCTGTGTTGATAGGCATGTTTTATTACAGTGTCTATAAACGATCGCAGCGACTCAAAAAAATAGGCGACAAACAACTATTAGCCCAACTTATGCCCGAAGCGTCGCATCTGCGTCCTCGTGTTAAATTTTACTTGTTGCTATCTGCTATTATCTTGTCGATATTTGCGTTGGCAGGACCACAATTTGGTACAAAATTGCAAAAAGTAAAGCGCAGTGGCGTAGAGTTGATGGTGGCTGTCGATGTATCCAACTCTATGTTGGCACAAGATTTAACCCCCAGCCGTATGCAACGTGCCAAACAAGTACTTTCTCGTTTAATTGATCAACTGCAAAACGATAAGGTGGGGTTGTTGGTATTTGCCGGCGATTCGTACGTGCAGATGCCCATGACAACCGATGTGTCGTCTGCTAAAATGTTTTTGCAAAGCATACACCCCGGCATGGTGCCCATTCAAGGTACTGCCATTGGCTCTGCCATACGCATGTCAATGGGGTTATTTACACCCGATACGCAGGCAGGCAAAAGCATTATCATCATTACAGATGGCGAAAATCACGAAGACGATGCGGTGGCAATGGCAAAAACAGCATTAGAAAATGGTGTTTCTGTACATGTTTTAGGAGTGGGAACTCCGCAAGGGTCACCTATACCCATAGAAGGGACCGGTAGTTTTAGACGTGATAAAGAGGGCAATGTGGTAGTAACAAAACTCAACGAAACCATGTGTCAAGAAATAGCCCAAGCCGGTGGCGGTATGTATGTGCGTGCCGATAATGCAGGGGCAGCAGTGCGTGCGTTAAGTGGCGAATTGGACAAAATGACCAAAACCGATATGGAAGAAATGATTTATTCCGAATATAATGAGCAATATGCAGTGATAGGTTGGATAGTTTTTGTACTTTTGTTGCTCGAAGTTGCACTATCTGAACGCAAAAATCCTTTGTTCAAAAATATCAAATTGTTTTGAGATGAAAAAGCAACTGTTACTATGTTTGTCGTTGTGTTGTACCATGGCAATGGCAAAAAATGCTAATCCTGACATACGCAGTGGCAATGCCAAATACGAAAATAAGGAGTATACACAAGCCGAGATAGATTACCGAAAGGGCATTCAAGCCGATAATAAATCGGTAGAGAGCTACTACAATTTGGGCAATAGCTTGTATCAACAGGCTAAGTACAAAGAGGCGGCAACCGAGTTCGAAAAAGCGGCAAAATTGACCGACAATAAGGATAAAAAGGCTTCTTCTTATCACAATATGGGCAATGCGTTGTACAAGGCAGAAGATTACGGAGCGAGTGTCGGTGCCTATAAAGAGGCCTTGAAAAACAATCCAAAAGACGAGGAAACTCGCTTTAACTTGGCGTTGGCACAACAAAAGTTGCAGGCGCAACAGCAGCAACAGCAAAATCAGGACCAAAATCAAGACAAGGACAAAGATAAGAATCAAGAACAGCAACAGCAGCAAGATAAAAACAATCAAGACAAAGAGCAAGAGAAACAAGATAAGCAACAACAGCAGCAAAACCAAGACGAAATGTCGCAACAACAAGCACAACAAATTTTGGATGCGTTTTTGCAAGATGAACAAGATTTGCAAGATAAATTAAAACAACAACAATCCGGTCAACGGAGTTTGGAAAAAGATTGGTAATATGAAGAGAATAGGGCTGATAGGATTACTTTTTATCGGAGCATGCCTGGCACTTTGGGCAGACGAAGTGCAGTTTACGGCGCAAGCACCGGAAACTGTTGTCGCAGGGCAACAGTTTAGGTTGGTGTATACCGTCAATCAAGATGCCAAAGATTTGCGTGCACCCGAGATGACCGATTTTGATGTATTGATGGGGCCGTCGGTATCGTCGCAACGTAGCATGCAAATTATCAATGGTTCGGTGACACACTCGCATACTATAAGCCATACTTTTATTTTGGTAGGCAATACACCCGGTACGTATACCATTGCGCCGGCTTCTATTATGGTAAAGAACCAAAAGTATACCTCACAATCGGTTACTATTAAAGTGTTACCACCCGATCAACAATCGGCTGTTTCGTCATCAAATGCAAATGCGAACACAAGAAGTTATTATAATACAAATAACTCTTCGCAGTCCGATTTGTCGGCAAAACAAATATTTGTGCGTCAAAGCATCTCTAAGACCAATATCTATGAGCAAGAAGCCGTTTTGGTATCTTATAGGCTGTATTCGAGGGTGGATATAGCGCAGATAGGGAATGCTAAATTTCCGGAATTTAAGGATTTCTATGTACAAGAAATCAACTTAGATCCCAATCGCCCATGGCAAATGGAACATTACGACGGGCTCAATTACAATACCATTGTGTTAAAACAATATTTGCTTTTCCCCCAACGAACAGGCGAAATCAAATTGGATGCCACCGCAGTAGAAGCTGTAGTAAGAATCCCCAATAATACCCGTTCTAATAATCCCTTTGCCGATTTCTTTAACACCTATCAAGAAGTCAAAAAAGAATTGAAAGTGCCGGCAACCAAATTAAAAGTAAAGGCATTGCCAAAGGGTGCCCCGGCAGGATTTAGTGGCGCAGTAGGGCAATTTCAGCTACGATCAGAAATATCGAACCCAAAAGCCAATGTAAACGATGCTATTACTTTAAAACTTCATCTTTCGGGCAAGGGTAATTTAAAATTGGCAAAAGTGCCGCAGGTGTCTTTCCCTGCCGATTTTGATACGTACGATCCCAAAAATGATAATAATATCAAGGTAGGTGTTGCCGGGGTAAGTGGCAGTAAAACCGTAGAGTATGTGGCAATTCCACGTTTTGGAGGTACGTTTACTATCCCTGCTGCCAAATTTGTATATTTTGACCCTATCGACGAAAAGTACAAAACTTTAACAACACAATCTTACAATCTTACCATAACCGGTAGTGCGGCAGATGCAACAGTCAGTGCCGTAGTACCCGGAGTGCACAAGGAACAGGTTAAAAATTTAGGCACAGACATTCGATTTATCCACCATGGAGATCAGGTGTCCATGGCATCGTCTACCCATTCGTTTTACGGGACAGCGCTTTTCTATTTGTCGTATTTGGTTCCCTTGCTATTGTTTGTTATCATGTTGATATTGCTTCAAAAGCAAGCCAAAGAAAACGCCAATTTGGTAAAAGTCAAAAACAAACGAGCCAATAAGTTGGCCCGTAAGCGCCTTAAGAATGCAGCCATTTGCATGAAAAAAGGCGATAAGAACAAATTCTACGAGGCTGCCGTACAAGCTTTGTGGGGCTATACGGCAGATAAGTTGAACATACCTCTTGCCAATCTTACCAAAGACAATGTGCAAGAAGAACTACTGCGCCATGGAGCCTCGCAAGAGCTAATAGACAGCTTTATTGCCACCTTGTCCGATTGCGAGTTTGCTCGATACTCTCCGGTGGTAGACGATTCGTTATCCATGGAAAATTGCTACAACCGTGCAGCCGAATTGATAGGTAAATTAGAAGAAAGGCTTAATTAAACGATATGAAGAAAAAAATCTATATACTGATTACCTGTTTTGGGGCGATGGTCCTTACGTTGCATGCCCAAACTATGAATCAAGCCGATAGTTTATACATGGCAGGTCAATACGAGCATGCAGCACAACTGTACCAGTCGTTAATAGACGAGGGCGTTCACTCTGCCGATTTATACTATAATGCAGGCAATGCTTACTATCGACAAAACAAATTGGCAGATGCCATTATTTGTTACGAACGCGCTTTGCGCTTGGATGCTACCCATGCCGATGCCAAGCATAATTTGGCATTTGCACAAAGTAGAACGGTCGATAAAATAGATGCCGTCGGTACCATATTTTTGGTTGATTGGTGGAGAGCTTGCTATCGATTGGCTACCCCTGATGTATGGGCATATTGCAGTATTGCTTTGTTTGTTGCATGCCTGATAGCAGTAGCCGTGTTTGTGTTTGGCAAAGCCATTTGGTTGCGTAAAACAGGATTCTCGTTGGCGTTGGTTGCCTTGTTTTTTACTATTATTACCGCCTTGTGTGCCTCTTCTCGCTACCGCGAGATAACCGATACCTCGCTTGCCATTATCTATGTGCCTACTGTAACCATTAAAAGTTCGCCTGATAATAGCGGAACCGATTTGTTTATCCTACACGAAGGCACCAAAGTAAGTATCAAATCAAATCTGAATGGATGGTTAGAAGTGCAAACCGAAGATGGCAATACAGGTTGGCTTCCGTCCGATGCCATTGTAGTTTTGTAGTAGAATGGAAACATTGATAGAGTGGGATAAGGCCCTGTTGCTGTTAATAAATGGATGTAACAGTCCGTTTTTCGATGGGGTGATGTATGCTATTTCCGATCGTTTGGTGTGGATTCCCTTGTATCTATCCATGATATATGTGTTGATTCGAACCTACCGACTCAATGCCATCTATGCCTTGCTGGCAGTGGGATTAACGGTGTTGTTAGCCGACCAATTTGCTTCTGGTTTCTGCAAACCCTTTTTTGAACGCTTACGACCAACGCACGATCCTTTGCTATCGCCACTTGTACATGTGGTTAATGGATATACCAGCAGCTTGTATGGCTTTTGTTCTTCTCACGCATCCAATACCTGTGGTATAGCCATGCTGACGGCTTTATTGTTTAGCTGTAGGGGAGGGTACGCACTTGTCGTGGGCTCGTGGGCAGCCCTAAACTGCTATTCGCGCATGTATTTGGGGGTTCATTACCCGGGTGATGTATTGTGCGGTGCAGCTGCAGGTTTGCTTTTTGGCTACCTCTGTTACCGTTTATTTTTGCTTTGCCCGCCTATCGATAAAATCACTTCTATGCGACCTGTGGTCGCTACCTCTTCTATTAAGGTAGTCGTTGTTGTCTATGCTGCCACTTTGTTGAGCATTGTCGGTTATGCCATTTGGATGGTGGTATGCTAAAAATTGGCATTTTTTTTATACCTTTGCACCCGTAATCATAAAAAAGAAAAATATATGAAACAAGCATTTGTTTTTCCAGGTCAAGGAGCTCAGTTTTCAGGAATGGGCAAAGATATGTACGAGCAATCTGCCTTGGCAAAAGAATTATTTGAAAAAGCAAACGATATTTTGGGTTTTCGCATAACCGATATTATGTTTGAAGGAAGCGACGAAGATTTGCGACAAACCAAAGTTACACAACCTGCCGTATTTTTGCATTCGGTTATTTTAGCAAAAACCTATGCTGATAAATTTTCTCCTGCGATGGTAGCAGGTCACTCGTTGGGCGAATTTTCTGCCCTTGTTGCAGCCGGCGCAATGACTTTTGAAGATGGTTTGGTATTGGTGTCTAAACGTGCCATGGCCATGCAAAAAGCCTGCGAATTGCAACCCTCTACCATGGCTGCCATTATTGGCATGGACGATGCGGTAGTAGAAGAAATCTGTGCTTCGGTAGGTGGTGTAGTGGTGCCTGCTAACTACAACTGTCCCGGACAATTGGTTATTTCGGGTGCAATCGAAGCGATAGACGAAGCATGTGCAAAATTGACCGAAGCGGGTGCAAAACGCGCGCTTAAATTATCGGTGGGGGGCGCATTCCACTCGCCATTGATGCAACCTGCGCAAGAAGAATTGGCAGCAGCTATCGAGCAAGCGCAATTCGCTGCCCCTATCTGTCCGGTGTATCAAAACGTGAGCACTGTAGGCGAAACAGATCCTGCTGTAATCAAAGCCAACTTGGTAAAACAACTTACCTCTCCCGTAAAATGGACCCAATCTGTACAAAACATGTTGGCAGATGGAGCTGAACAATTTGTCGAAGTAGGTCCCGGTAGTGTGCTACAAGGGTTGGTTAAGAAAATTCAAAAGGGTACAGCTGCCACTTCTATCCAAGAACTGTAATTTATTGGTGATTTGGTGATTTGGTGATGCGGTGAGTCGGTTTGTAACCCGCGTAGCGGGTTGAGCTTCATAATAGGCAGGTCTTGCGCAAGCAAGGCCTGTTTTTTTGGGGCACGTATATAAAAAACGGAAAAGGCAACAAAAAAGGCACTCGCTTCATTGCGCATATTTTTGGTTACCAACGGTAACCCAGCGCCCTTCAGGGCGCCGTGCCTTTGGCACGTATATAAAAAACGGAAAAGGCAACAAAAAAGGCACTCAACAGAGTGCCTTTTTTGTTGCCCCACTAGGATTCGAACCCAGACAAGCTGAACCAGAATCAGATGTGCTACCATTACA
>JAFVZF010000044.1 GCA_017508305.1 Paludibacteraceae bacterium
GCGAGCAGAAACAGCACCTATTATTGTGTTATCTGCAACTACGGTGTCTCCTTTAAATAATGCTGCTATAATGGGCATGAAAGGTTGCGTAGCAGGTATGGTATTTTTGGTATATGTGCTTTTGTTAATCGTTCATTTCAGAAAGGAAATTTATCAATTTATTTATCCCGAAAAGAAATAGAACTTTATCGAGTAAAAAAAGTAAGGGGCTAACTAGCAAGTCAGCCCCTTTTCTTATGTACTGGTGTTTGTATTAAATAAACTGGGTACTACGTTTAACAAAATTGCTAAGGGCTTCGCCTTTAAGCATGTTGTTGGCAAGTAGTGCCAAATCGACCAACTGGCGCACCATGTCTTCGCCTTTGGCAAAGTCTTTGTAGATGGCTTCTTTGTCTTTTTCGAGCGATGCAATCTTATCGTTGTTATTCTTGATAAGTTCCTTGTCGGTTTCGGCAATCTCTTCGTCTTTTTTGTCTTTGTTAGCCGTGTTAATGCTATCCACGATGTTGCGTAATTCGGCAATTTCGTTATCAATAGGAGCTACTTTCTCGCCAACGCTTTGTTGAGCATTGTTCATTAAACGTTTAATAAGTGCATGGTTGGTATTTACCACCAAGTTGTAACTGTTGGGCATTTGACCATAAAAACTCATCATACCACCTTGAGTAGCTGCCATTTCTTTCATACGACGCATAAATTCTTGTTGCGTAATCATAACCGGCATGCTCTCGGCATCCAAGGCAGCAAAACTAACCCAGAAATTATTGTCCTTGTCTTCGGGCAATTCGGCTTTGAAAATAGCCGATAATGCGTTTTGTTCGTTGGCAGTAAGCTCTACCGTAGCAGCGTTTTCTTTTAGAATAATGTTGTCGATGGTGTCGCTATCTACGCGTACATAACGGCTCTTTTCGTTCTTTTGTTCCAACATTGATGCCAAGTGAACGTCTAATTGACCATCCATAACCAACACATCGTATCCTTTGGCTTTGGCAGCCTCGATGTAGCTGTATTGTTGCTCTGCATCGTTGGTATATAGGTAGATAAGATTTCCGTCTTTGTCGGTTTGGTTGCTTTCTACCAATGTTTTGTATTCTTCGGCGGTATAATACTTGCCGTCTGTGTTCTTGAATAGGTTAAATTTAACGGCACGTTCGTAAAATTTCTCGTCGGTTAACATGCCGTAGTTGATAAATATCTTTAAACTATCCCATTTAGCTTCAAAATCTTGGCGTTCTGATTTGAAAATCTCTTGCAAACGGTCGGCTACCTTTTTAGTGATGTGGCTCGATATTTTCTTTACGTTTCCATCGCTTTGTAGGTACGAACGGCTAACGTTTAGCGGAATATCTGGCGAGTCGATAACACCGTGTAGTAGGGTTAAAAATTCGGGGACAATGCCGTCTACACTATCGGTTACAAATACTTGGTTGCAATAAAGTTGGATTTTATTGCGTTGTAGTTCGATGTTGTTTTTAACCTTTGGAAAATACAAAATACCCGTCAAATTAAAGGGATAATCTACATTCAAATGAATGTGGAACAAAGGTTCTTCGCCGTATGGATATAGCTCGCGATAAAATTTGCTATAATCCTCTTCGGTAAGGTCGGCAGGTTTTTTTACCCATGCAGGGGTAGTGTTGTTTACAATGTTATCTTCGGCAGTTTCTTGTTCTTTGCCCTCTTTCCATTCTTTCTTTTTGCCAAATGCTATGGGAATGGGCAAAAATTTGCAGTATTTGGTTAGTAATTCATTGATTTTGCTTTCTTCCAAAAATGCGATGTTCTCATCGTCGATATAAAGTATAATATCTGTGCCACGATCTGCCTTTTGGGCATCTTCCATGGTATAATCGGGGTTGCCCTCGCAGCTCCATTTTACAGCTTTGCTGCCTTCTTTGTACGATTGGCTGATAATTTCAACCTTCTTAGCTACCATAAAAGACGAGTAGAATCCTAATCCAAAGTGTCCGATAATGGCATTGGCATCGTCTTTGTATTTGTCCAAAAACTCTTCGGCACCCGAAAAAGCAATTTGGTTGATGTATTTGTCAATTTCTTCGGCAGTCATACCCACGCCACGGTCCGAAATGGTGATGGTTTTGGCATCCTTGTCTACACGCACGTTTACTTGTAGGTTGCCCAAATCGCCTTTAAATTCGCCTACCGAGGCTAAGGTTTTTAACTTTTGAGTGGCGTCGACTGCA
>JAFVZF010000045.1 GCA_017508305.1 Paludibacteraceae bacterium
AAATGAATTGATAGATGGTAAAATATACTAAACCTGCATTAAAATTTGATGAACAAATAGCTTTGCTCAAAAGTCGAGGATTGGTTATTGAAGACGAGCAGAGAGCCATTAGACATCTTTCTAATGTTAGTTATTATAGAATGAGCGCATATATGCTTCCATTCAAAAAGATGGATGACGATGGTAATGTATTAGACCAATTTAAAGAGGGTACAACTTGGGATCATGTTTATGATTTATACAAATTCGACCGAAAATTGAGGCTTCTTATATTTGATGCTATCGAACGTATTGAGATTGCTTTAAGAACGCAGGTAATTCATCAACTAAGCCATAAATATGGATCGCATTGGCAGACTAAGAAAAATATTTTTAAGCCAACATATACAGACCCTCGTACAGGAAAACAAGTCAATGTATACAATGTCATTAAAAAGCATATTAATCTTGAACTGCAAAAAAATGACACAATATTTATACAACACTACAAAGCAAAATATGACTCGCCCAAAAGTCCACCTAGTTGGATGAGTGTAGAATTATTATATTTCAGCGAGCTATCAAAAATATGTCAAGGTTTATCGAAGCGTGCAGACCGCACAGAGTTGGCAAAAGCTTTTGGGATTATGGACGAGAAGATATTTTGTTCTTGGTTGCACACTTTGAACTACATCCGCAATATTTGTGCCCATCACGCACGTTTGTGGAATATAAAAGTAGATGTGATACCTAAAAAATATTACAATAAAACATCCAAAATTTGGTTGACAAACGACGAGGTAGATAAAGTTCAGAGTTCTAGACTATTTTACACTTTGTGTATTATATTGTATTTACTTCAAACCGTTAATCCTCGTACAAAATTTAAACAGCATTTCTATAATCTCATAGACAAATATCCGATTGTAGAAACTGGATATATGGGATTTCCTGAAGGATGGAAAGAAATGCATTTATGGAAGAAATAGTAAAAATATTAGGATATCCTTCAAAAAAGAATTACCTTTGCAGAAACTTCTTAATATAGAATAGTTCATTAACTAAACGATAATGAGCCTCCCAGGCGAACCGTAAGGTAGCATACTTGGGGGGCGTTTTTAATTTTAGGGGGCTTATAAAGTACTCTTAATGCAACTTGCAGCAAAGAATTGATTTGATGGGTAGGAACACCCGACAAAAACACCAAACCCCTGCTACCAATAGAAGCAGGGGTTTGATTGTATAGATTTGTTTTTTACGCTTGCTGTATTCTTTTGCGATACACCGCTACGGCACCGTATGCCGCTACAAGGGCAAGTAGAAAGGCGGTGGGGGCGTCGAGGGGAGTATCACCCAAAGGAAGACCGCATGCCAAATAACATTGGCGACGGGCTGCTAAGTTCTCTTCGCTATTGTCATAATCAGGGAAATATCCATCACAGCATTTTCCGCATGCATTGGAGTCGCCATCCCATTCTTCCTCCAAATCGCCACATTGGTTAGTATAAGCACCTACTGTGGCTCTATTGAGAAACATAGTTCCACTACCCAACTTGTAGCTATCGGTGTTAGCAACAGATGATGCATAACTATTATAGGAACTACTGGGCAAACTAACTGCCATGGCGCAGGTAGCGCACATTATCATCAACACGAATAAAATTTGTTTTTTCATATCTAAAATTTCTTCGAAATTTTGGTTATTTGGTGATTTGGTTATTCGGTGAACTGAAGCTCAACTCACCAAATCACCGCATCACCGTATAACCATTTATTTTACAATCACCTTTTCTGTTCTAGTTAATTTATCACCAATCACATGTACTAGGTAAACACCTTGTGAAACAGGCAATTGCAATTCTGCATACGAGCCACTTGCATCGTAGCGCATCATGCGACCTGTCATATCATTTACATAAATGGTTTGCAATTCAACATTATTTGCAACTACTTTAATGATTTGTTGGTCAACCGCATATATATTGATAGAAGCGCTGCCATCAATTTGGTCTACATCTGTAGTTACATCCTCATCATCCGGCAAAGTTTCTTCGATATTATCAGCTGCAAAGCGTAAATAGAAACGTCCCTCGGTAGTGCCCTTAGGCAATTTTTCAGTGGTATAGCTTCTGTTTAGCAAATCGTATTCTTTACCGATTTGCTCATCTACCAATACCATGCTACTAAATCCTTTGTTATACACTTGTTGGAAAGTAATGTTCATGGCTCTACGTAGGCTAATGCCCAATGGAACTTTAGCCACTCCATTACCTACATACAAGCGTGAATAGTAGGCATCTTTGTTGATGATATACGCTTCTGGAGTGTAAAGGTTGCGTGTAAACACTTTTGGCGTGTTAAGCGGAGCATCAAACAAACCTTCTTGTTCTCTATCCATACGTAATACCACATTACTTGCACCCGGTTCGGTGGTGTTTGCATTGTCTACTTGAAGCGAGAAAGTAGGAAGTTCTGTTTCTTGTGCACGAGTACGTGTACTACCTTCTGCCAAAATCGCATCGTTTAGCGTAAAGGTTGTTCCGGTTTTTGGAGTGAACACAAAACCTTGTTGTGCTTTAATGGTAACAATGTCAGAACCAGTAGCATCTGTGCTAACAAAAGCACCATTTTCATAGTCATAAACACTGATTGTACCCATGTTGGCTGATTCAATCAATTTAGCATCCAAGTTGCATGGGTAAACGTTGTTTAGTAGGTTTTTGCCGGTAGTACTTAAACCTGTATACTCATAGTCATGGTTTGGTTGATTGTCTTCTGATACCACAAATCTGCCATTAAAGGTGTAGGGTATAGAGGCTGTTGGATCATAGTTGGTGCCATTTTCCTTGTTGTAAGTGGCAGCCGATTTAAAGTATCCGCCATACTCATCGGGTATGTTGATAGCAAAGACAGTATTTGGCAATACCTCTGTATCCAAATCGGGGAATGTTTGGGTCCACGAAATCATATCGCCATCTACCACTGTTTCGCGCATGTAAACTTGCGGCATAAACTGCTTAAAGTAGTCGCCTGAATTAACGTTACGAAGTCCCCCGTTGTTATCTGTACCATTTACAAAAGGTTTTACAATGCTACCAACCAACAGCCACTTGCTACGGTCGGCATCAAAGTGAACAAGGGCATTGTTATAAAGCATATTACCGTCTGCATCTTTCAGATTTTCTACCCCTCTAAGCCCTGCACCGTATTCTAATTCGATGGTGCTTGCAAATTTCTTGCCTGCCGACACTTGTTCGCTTTCGGGGATGCCCGATTCTTGGTTACGTTCGGTTGCATCGAAAGAAGCAGGAACTTTTGGCCACTTTCTACCGCCCGATATTTCCATTGTACCTATCTCTTCGATGATTACTTTGAGGTTTTCTGAGAGTTCGTTTACGCACGATACACGTTGACGAATCATTTTACCCGTTTCAATGTCAAGTGTTTCGTACTCCCAGTTGTTGCGGTCGTCCCATTTGTCAGAAAGACCTACCCAATAGATAACACTGGTTGGAATCGTTTCTTTAGATTGATAAGCACCATAGGTCCACGTATCAGAGGCAGGGCGCACATTGGTTAGGTAGCGGTCTGAACGCAATTCTACATTGTCTACTGCAATCCCTGTAAAGGCAATTTCAGGAGCTTTTCCTAAATTCATTGCCTCGCCTTTAACAATAAGCGATGCAGGACCCGATGCGGTAGTCTCGCATACCTGACCTTTTACGTTGATACATTCATTATCGCTGCATCCAAACGCAAAGGCAGAGGTGGTGGTGTTACCTTTTATACGGTCGTATTCGCTCCAGAAGTTATTGGGGCAGTAATTGTCTCCGCTTGCCACTGTGGTTTTACCTCCAAAAGGAGTATTGCCGCTTTCTCTACCAGCTACATTCGCATCGTAGCTATAGCAGTTGTTGTATTGGAACTTAATTTTACTATCTATAATGTTGTCAATAGAACCATCATTATATCTATGTTCCATTTTTAGGATGTTGTATTTCCAATAGTTGCTTTCCGCCAACGAGTTGTTGGTTGGGTTATCTGCCAAATAGAACGTATTGTAGAAAATACCGATGTTTTCTACGTTTTTATTCCATTGAGCAAACAAACGGATAGCAGATGGTGTGGCATAATCTTTGTTATAGTAACCATTGGTATTCCAGAATACGTTGTTCATAATTAACATGTTGGCAGACTCTTGAATCCACATCAATGTTGCATGGTCACCACGGAAGTTGTTTTGAATAAACTTAATGCCGCTACAGAACATAAATTTAGCAGACGCACCGTGTTCTATCGTATTTTCTGTAAAATCGGTAACTTGTAACTCAAAGTCGTTGTTTTTAAACGTAACACCATCGTACGACGATACGTGCACACCCGTAAAACCAGCCGACCCAATCATGGAGTTTTGAATCAAGATATTGGCATCTTCAAACTGACCTACCTCGGTAATAGAACCCCAATCTGGCTCTTTATATCCGTCTTTATCGTACGATTGCATGTGTACGTCAATTTCCAATGCGTTGTCGTTGATTTCGCCATTAGGGTCAGAAAGAATGATAAGCGAGTCTAACACAATGTTTTTACTTTCGCGTATCAATATGTGGTGAATCCAAGGTTTGGCTGTTGTGGTGCCCGCCTTAATGGTTAATGTATTTGCTTTGTTGGTAGCTGTTTTATTGATGTTCTCGATAAACAACATGTGGTCTGGTTTGTCTGCGCCAGCCGATAAAACAGTACTTGGATCCACTTGTTTACCACGATAGCAATACGAACTGGTTGGATCGTCCGGGGTGTCGTCATAGTACACCACATTCATGACAACCGGTTGTTTTAGGTTGTAGCTGCTACCCACAAATTCTGTGTAAGCGTACGAGTCGTTACGAAGAGCCGAAGCAGTTAAGTGGTCGATAGCATCTTGCAAATTTCTAAACTCAAGCTTACATACATTGTCTTGTTCAAACGCTGCATTGATGGTATAAATAACAGGACCTTCGCAGCATACTTGCTGTTTGCAAGGGTCGGTACTGATGGAGCGAATTTCTTGCGATAACACCTCGGTGCCTACGTTTGCATAGGCGCGGTAGTAATAGGTATACCCATCCTCTAATGTTAATTCTGCACTAAAGTCTTGGCTACGAAGCAATGCGTTAGAGGTTGCTACTTGCAATTTAGTGCTTTTTTGGTCGGGTTTGCATTTATCTCCATCTGGCACACGGCAATAGTAGAAACCATAGTCCAAAATATTTTCGCAATTGGTTTGCTTGATATAACCATACAAGATTGCTTTTTTGGTGGTTTTATTTACCACGGCTTCTTTAGATAACAATACAATGGTGGCAGGGTCTGAACAGTCTGCATAATTGTACGAACTTGGGAATGCGTGGTTGGTTCCAGAAGCATCTAAAGTATAGTCGTCGTCGAAAATATAGGCATAACCACCATAAAGTTTGTTGGACAAACCTGTTTTATTGCCATTGCTGTTTTTAAATGCAATCTGAACGTATTCGTAATCTTCTATATAATACTTAAAGTAGGTTTTACCGTTGTAGGTTACTTGTGTGCCTTTGGTAGCGTCTGTTATAGCACCTGTCCCATAATTGCCAGAAATTCCTTTGCCATCTTGTACGGCGTAAAGGTTATAATTGTTTTTGCTATAAATTTCAATTCGTTGACAATCGCCCATAGCACCCGGCATATTAGGAGGAGGACATCCACCCGTAGGCTCTACGGTAATTTTCTTGGTTTCTGAGTCGAATGTAATGATACAGTTTTCGTTTGTAGATTCGGGGAAACAATTAATTATAGGATCGATATTACCTTGTTTATTATTACCATCTGTACCATAGTCAAAACTAACAATACCATTGGTACTGCCATATTGAGCAGTTAAGGTATAGGTGGTTCCGCTAACATGGGTTAGTTGTTTCCAACTCCAGTTTCCTCCTGCCCAAGGGTGTTTTAGGTACCAAGTTTCGCTGATAGGTGTTGCAGTTACTGTATTATTACTAGGATTCCATGTAAAAGTACAAGGAGTACCATCATTTATTGTCCCATTTTTGACAATGTTATAACAATTTGCATTGTCATTTTCGGATGTATCAACATTCATACAACCATTATGAAAAACACCTGTTATTTGATTATTGGTATCAAACTCTTTCCAATACCAGTCATTTCCATCCCAGTTGTATTTGGCATAGTATTTAGGATATACTACAGATACTATAGGAGTAGAATTCTCCCATCTTAAATTAAATGTAAAATTACCAGTTTCTCCATTATTTACCTTTAATCCACAATCAGAATTCGTTCCATCAAATCTCCAATCTGTTGAATTGCCATTGGTCATCTGCGAATAACCAGATAGTTTTTTTTCTTTACCATTATCTTTATTGTCTTTAATAAAGAAATAATAATCGCCAGTAGAAGATAAG
>JAFVZF010000046.1 GCA_017508305.1 Paludibacteraceae bacterium
ACAACTTAAAGAACTTGGCGATAAGATTCCAGCCGACAAAAAAGCGCCTATCGAAGCGGCTCTTGGCAAACTAAAAGATGCTCACAAGTCTCAAAACTTGGACGCTATCGATGCTGCCATGAAAGAACTAAACGATGCTTTCCACGCTGCAAGCCAAGATATGTACAACGCAGCTAACGCTGCTGGAGCACAAGGTGGTGCACAAGCAGGTCCTGACTTTAATGCGGGTGCTCAAGGCGGTGCTTCTTCTCAAAACGCTGGCGACAACGTACAAGACGCCGACTTCGAAGAAGTCAAGTAACGACGAGCCGAGCGCAGAGTCAAGCTTGTTTGAACTATGCCGAGGCGAGGATGTTACTGTACGGAGCAAAGCGGAGTACAAATAACGACGAGCCGAGCGCAAATAACAATAAAACCGCTGTAAAAAGCTGCTGCCCAAATGGGTAGCAGCTTTTTTTGTGCGCATAGAACTTGTTCTACCTGTTTTACAATTGTCTTTTTTTTCGTACCTTCGTGCGGTTTAACAAAAAAAGAAAAGCCAACCATGAAAAGATTAATCGCTACTTTTGCTACATTTGTCATGTTGCTACTAATGGCATCCTGCACCACTCCCGAAGAAAAAAGTTTGCGTAGTTTACAAGAATTGTACCAAGACATGGAACAAAACCACGAGAATTACACACTCGAAGATTGGGACAAAGCACAAGCAGAATACGAACTACTTAGCACACAAATTAAGGGTTATCAATATACAGACGAACAATTGGTAGAAATTGGCAGATTACAAGGTAAATGTGCCGCCTATCTTACCAAAGGCTATTTTAAACGTTTTGAAAAGAATCTTATTCAGACATTAGGAGTATTTAAAGGCTACATGGAAGGCATGGAACAAATGGCTCCGGATTCATCTTCTATCCAAGAATAATATGCTAAAAAAGATTTCACTTGGTTTACTACCCAAAGTTCTCATTGCCATTGTATTGGGTATTGTATTAGGCAATTGGATGCCACATTGGGGTATTCGTATCTTTGTTACTTTTAACGATATTTTTAGCCAATTGCTTGGCTTTTTGGTGCCGCTTATTATCTTGGGATTGGTAGCTCCTGCCATTGCCGATATGGGCAACAAAGCAGGCAAAATGCTACTTACTACTGTAGCCTTTTCGTATGCTGCTACCCTCCTTTCAGGATTTATGTCGTATGGCACCAGCATTGGACTATTTCCTTTGGTGATAAATGCCAACGAAGCAGCCAGTAAATTAGCACAAGACAATGCCCTAACAGCCTACTTTAGCATTGGTATCCCGCCACTCATGTCAGTGATGACGGCTTTGTTTATGGCTTTTCTATTAGGACTTGGCATTACCAAAATTGCAGGTAATAGCCTAAAAAACATGTTGAACGAATTTAAAAATATCATATCGCTCAGCATCGAGAAAGTGATTATTCCCCTCCTACCTTTGCATATTTTTGGCATCTTTTTGAACATTACACAATCGGGCCAAATAGCCACCATGCTTTCGGTCTTTATCAAAATTATCGGTATTATTTTTGCACTACACGTAGTGGTATTGCTGCTTCAATACACCATTGCAGGC
The DNA here is from genome assembly GCA_017508305.1 of Paludibacteraceae bacterium. Lineage (GTDB taxonomy): Bacteria > Bacteroidota > Bacteroidia > Bacteroidales > Paludibacteraceae > Enterocola. The sequence continues at coordinate 1,599 of JAFVZF010000046.1, forward strand.
ATCGTTACCAAACGTAATCCGTTTACATTATTGTGGACAATGTTGCCTGCCTACTTTACGGCTTTGGGCACCCAATCGTCGGCAGCTACCATTCCTGTTACGCTAAAACAAACCCTTCAAAACAAAGTAAACGAGGATGTGGCAGATTTTGTAATTCCACTCTGTGCCACCATTCACCTTTCGGGCAGTACGCTTAAAATTGTAGCCTGCGCCATTGCACTCATGATGATGCACGGCACAACAGTAGAACCATCAAGCATGATTTACTTTATATGCATGTTGGGGGTAGTAATGGTAGCAGCGCCGGGCGTACCCGGTGGAGCCATTATGGCGGCGGTAAGTGTGTTGCAAAGCATTTTAGGTTTTGATGCCAATCAAATTGCCTTGATGATTGCCCTATACATTACCATGGACAACTTTGGTACGGCTTGTAACGTAACGGGCGATGGTGCCATTGCATTGATTATTGACAAAATATATAACACTAAGAAGACCAACTAAGGTTCATCGCATTGGCATTCACAAATAACTATGGTTTGCATCATTCTTCCCTCGGGCTTGGCATATTTAGCAGGTACACAACCATTTAGAGAGAATAAATAAGCGGATAGAACATCTACATCCATGTTCATTTTGTCTTGTTTTAGCACCGCATTGCGAAGTATGCCATTACCACCCATTTTCTTTATGTGGTAATCAAAAGCCGCGATGGTATATTCTTTGTTCATTTTTATGGGAACGTACCTTTGTGCTTGCTTATCCCAAATTTCAATTCTATCCAAGCGTTCTGATTTAGAGGCTAATGCTACAAAAAGGTTATTTTCATCATAAACAATAGGCGCCGGACATTCATTTTCCATCACAATATACCGCAAACCGCTTACGTGTAAAAGTCCGCCACTCTCTTTAGGTAAGTATCGTGTGGAATATTCCAACACATCTACCAACTGTTTGCCTGTTAGGGTGGCAATGCATACCGTATTGTTAAAAGGGAATACGCGAAGCAAATCGTTGTACGTAATATCACCTGCCTCTATATTCTCTCTGATACCGCCAGCATTGATAAGGGCTATATCCGTATCCAACATAATGCGAAAGGCATCGGTACAGAAATTGGCCAAATTGGTTTCTTCTTGACGCACAATGCGATTACCTTGGGCATCGTTAGCTACTAAAGGAAAAGGCGTTCTACCTACCCGCTGTTGCCCAAACGCCAACGTACGATTTTTAAGCGTATCGACCAATGCGTTGACCGAATCGTCCACTGCAGTTAGGCTATCTACATGCAGTAACTGCAACGACAAAGCATTATCGGGAGCAATGGTTAGCTGCCCAATGTTCCTAAAATTACTACCTGTACTACTTAGGTGTACCATTTGGTTTTGATTATTGGTGATAAGCGTATCGGCAATGGTGTGATGTGCATGGCCGTCTAACACCACATCTATACCGTGGGTTTGCGCTATTAACGACACCGAAGTGGGCATGGTTTTGTCTAACAATTCATCGCCCAAATGAGCCAATACCACTACAATATCAGCACCTTGGCTGCGAGCGGCATCCACGTATTTTTGCACTTGGCCGTATAAACTATCGGCACAAAAATCGCCTTCAAATTCGTAATTTACCACATTGTTTTCTGCATCAAATTGCGATATATAGTCAATATCCTCAAAAATTTTTGGCGATGAAGTAAGCGTTTCGGGTGTTATCACCCCAATGTACGCTACTTTTGTAGGACCATACTCCTTGATTATGTAGGGTTTAAATAAGGTTTTATCTGTCTTTTTGTTGATTAAATTGCACGAAACAACGGTTGCTTTTAGCTGAGAAGCCAATTGTTCCATCACAGGAAAACCAAAATCAAACTCATGGTTGCCAAATACCACTACATCGTAGCCTACTTGGTTCATGATTTTTACAATGGAACCACCTTCCGATAGCGTTCCTAT
>JAFVZF010000047.1 GCA_017508305.1 Paludibacteraceae bacterium
GATTATGAGCAGAGTAATAGTATTTCTCCATCCATAGACCTATATTATCAGCATCAATTTGCCAATCAACATGCGCTTTATTTCACTGTGGTAGGAACTTATATAAATACTGATACTAAAAGGCAGTTTACTCAGGCTCCTTTATTAGGAGTTTTGGCAGATACTACTAGTGTGATGTCTAATGTTAAAGGTAATAAGTATTCATTAATCTCAGAGGTAATCTATGAAAAACAATGGGAAAAAATAAAATTAACTGCAGGGGCAAAATATACGCATCAATGGGTAGAAAACAATTATTATATAGATGAAACAGTTAGCCCTGTTTCAATGACAACTGCAGAAACTTATTTGTTTTCAGAATTACAACATAGGGTAGGCAAATTTGCTTATACAATAGGATTGGGGGCTATGAATACTATGATTCGACAATCGGATGTCAATCAAAGTACTTGGATTGCCCGTCCTCAATTAACAATGAGTTATGATGTGGGGAAAGGAGTTTTCTTGCGTTACAATGCTTATGTGTCTGGTTATCAACCATCTCTTTCTGCCATGAACGATATTACTCAGCCAATAGATAAATATCAAGTTCGTAGAGGAAACCCAGACTTAAAACCTGTGATGTATTTTTCTAATGATGTTTTATTGTCCTACCAATCGCCCTATGTTAGTTTAGATGTTACGGCTCGATATAATTACGATCATCATCCTATAATGGACGAATCGTATGAGGAAAATGGCTTGATAGTAAGGACGCAAGCTAATCAACAAGCTTTTCATCGTGTACAAGTTAATGCAAGCCTGCAAGTAAGATTATTGGCAAATCAGTTGTTTTTGACAGTAGCGCCATTTTTTAATTATTATGTAAGTGTGGGCAATAATTACCTGCATACCCATTTGAATCCGGGAATAAGAGCTGGAGTGTTAGGAATGTATAAAAGTTGGCAATTCTTTGGAGAAGTTTCAACCCGTCGTAATAATTTATGGGGAGAGACGTTGACTTATGGAGAATTTTCTCACTTAGTAGGAATAGGCTATAATGATGAGAAATGGAGTGCAAAAATAATGATGATAAATCCTTTCTTAAGGCAAGGTTACACGAACAGGATAGAAGATTTGTCTTCTATAGCTCCTAAAACACAAGTTGCAGCAATGCCAGATTTTAAACAAGTCTTGATGCTAAACTTTACAATGAATCTGGATTTTGGGCAAGGTCGTGCCGAGGCAATGAAACGATTAAACAATGCAGATACAGATGCAGGAATTTTGTCGGGTAGGTAAACATACAATAGGGCAATACACACTGTTTTTTTGTGTTGACTAATCGACTAACCGACGACGTGTTGATGAACGAATGTGAATAATCGACAAATCGGAGCGTTGGTGACGTGTTGATGACCAAAGGGAATAATCAAACAATAAATCCTCCGCGTGGCACTTCGACAAGCTCAGTGACCGTGGAGGATTTATTGTTACTAAGGTTGTTTTATATAGGAGTGTGATGAATGTTATTTCAACACTGCCAAGGCATTTTTGATGCGGGTAAAGGCGTTTATTAGGTTTTCGTCTGATGTTGCATAAGACATGCGGATGCAGTCGGGGCTACCAAATGCGCCACCACCTACGCATGCTACGTGACCTTCTTCTAATAGGTACATAGCCAAATCGGCAGCATCTTTAATTACTTTGCCGTTAGGAGCGGTTTTGCCAAAGAAAGAGCTACATTTTGGGAATACGTAGAATGCACCTTTGGGCTCGTTTACTTGCAAACCGGGTATGTCGCTTAACATGCCAAGCACCAAGTCGCGGCGGCGTTTGAATGCATCGCGCATATCGGCTACGCATTGTTGGCTGCCGGTATAAGCGGCCTCGGCTGCCTTTTGTGCGATTGAGCAAGGACCGGATGTATATTGACCTTGCAATTTGTTGCAAGCTTTGGCAATCCAAAGAGGAGCTGCAATCCAACCAATACGCCAACCTGTCATAGCGTATGCTTTCGATACGCCATTTACGATAACAACGCGGTCGCGAATCTCGTCAAATTGAGCAATGCTTTCGTGCTTGCCAATATAGTTGATGTGTTCGTATATTTCGTCGGCAATAACGTAAATGTTGGGGTATTTTACCAATACATCAACCAAGGCTTTTAGCTCTTCTTTTGAGTAGACGCTACCTGTTGGGTTGGAAGGCGAACACAAAATGAGCACTTTGGTTTTAGGGGTAATGGCGGCTTCTAACTGAGCAGGAGTGATTTTAAAGTCTTGATCGATACCTGCTTCAATTATAACATTGGTGCCTTCTGCCAACTTCACCATTTCTACATAGCTTACCCAATATGGAGCAGGGATGATAACTTCATCACCCTTGTCAACCAAACACAAAACCGCGTTGCAAACCGACTGTTTGGCGCCGCCCGAACATACAATTTGTGCGGGTTCGTAGGTCAAACCATTTTCGTTTTTCAGTTTGGCAACAATAGCGTTACGCAAAGCAGGGTAGCCGGGTACAGGCGAATAGAAAGAGAAGTTGTTTTCTATCGCATCTTTGGCAGCCTGTTTGACGTGATCGGGGGTAAAAAAGTCGGGTTCACCCACACTTAAGTTAATAACGTCAATACCTTGAGCTTTTAGCTCGTTGCTTTTTTGCGACATAGCCAATGTTTCCGATTCGGAAAGCGCGTTTAGTCTTTGAGATAGTTGATCCATTTTTTTTACTTGTATCGTTTTAATAGGGTACAATAAGTATCTATTCTTAAAAAATCCTGCAAATGTAACACTTTTTTCGGTTTTTTTATACCTTTGTACGGTAATAATTTAAACGATGAAACGAAAAATAGCTTTGCTATGCTTATTAAGCATGAACGTAATAGCAGTTTGGGCAAATCCCGATGCTATTTGCGGAATATGGATAGATGATAACAAGGATGGGAAAACCGAATTTTACAAAATCTCCCAAGGAAAATACGAAGCCAAGTTGGTTTGGTTAGCAGATTCGTTGGATAATAAGGGGAATCCCCTTCGTGATCGCAAAAACCCGGATAAATCCAAGCGTAATGATTTGCTAATTGGGCAGAAGGTAATGGAAATGGATTGGGACGAAAAGGAAAAATGCTACATTTTGCACTATGCTTACGATCCAAAATGGGGGATGAGCGGTACCGGCAAAATGTGGGTCAATAAAGATGTTATGACCATCAAAGCGGGCAAATGGGGAATCCGTGTTACCCGCACGATGGATAGAGTAAAATAAATTGCGACTATAGTGATCCCTTAGTAGATGGCAGCTCGTAGCGGTATATATCGCGCTTGACTGCCATTTTTAGTGCACGTGCCAAAGCCTTGAAAATACCTTCTATTTTGTGGTGCTCGTTTTCGCCTTCTGCCTTAATGTTGAGGTTCATTTTGGCGGTGTCGCTAAACGATTTAAAAAAGTGCATAAACATTTCGGTAGGCATGTCGCCAATCTTCTCACGCTTAAAATCGGCATCCCAGACCAACCATGGACGGCCTCCAAAATCGAGTGCTACACTGCATAAACACTCGTCCATGGGCAGGCAGTAGCCGTATCGCTCAATGCCTCGTTTGTTGCCCAGCGCTTGCAAAAAAGCTTCGCCAAGTGCCAATCCTGTGTCTTCGATGGTATGGTGTTCGTCCACATTCAAATCGCCTTTTACCAAAATGGTCAAATCAAAGCCGCCGTGCTTGCCAATTTGCTCCAACATGTGGTCAAAAAATCCCACGCCTGTTTGGATATGGGTATTGCCGTGTCCATCCAAATTTAAATCAATTTGTATGTCGGTTTCGTTGGTTTTACGCATTACTTGTGCCCTGCGTTCGCCGGCAAAAAGGTATTCAGCTATGCTGTCCCAATTTTGTGCCTCAAAAGTTGCATCCGATAGCCCCAATTCGGAGGTGATTAAGATGGATTTAGCGCCTAAATTTTTAGCCAACTGTACATCGGTCAATCGATCGCCAATAACATAGCTGCCGGCTAAATCGTAGCTGCCATCCATGTAGGAGGTTAGCATGCCTATGCCCGGTTTGCGTGTGGGCAAACCTTCGTGTGGGTAGGATTTGTCTATATGAATGGCATCAAAAGTAATGCCTTCGCCCTCCAATATTTCTAACATTTTATTTTGTACGCTATCAAAAATAGCTTGTGGATAGTTTTCGGTGCCCAAACCGTCTTGGTTGGTTACCATAACCAACTCAAAATCCAAGTTTTTGGCGATAAAATACAAGTTGCGAATAACCCCGGGTAAAAAGGTCATTTCCTCTAAACTGTTTACTTGCTCTGTAATGGGTGGCTCGATAATGAGTGTGCCGTCGCGGTCTATAAAGAGGGCTTTTTTCATACCATTTGTTGTAAAGCGGTGAGTAATTGTTTGTTTTCGGACGGAGTGCCAATGGTAATACGTAAGCACCCTTCGCACAAGGTTACATTGTTGCGATTGCGTACAATAATTCCTTTTTCTACCAATTGCTTGTAAATGGCGTTGGCATCGTCCACTTTTACCAAAACGAAGTTGGCATCGGTGGGATAGATGCGTTTTACAAGAGACAATGTTTCTAACTCGGTGATGAGTTTGCTACGTTCCAACAGAAGGGCTTTTACCCATTCGTTTTTTTGCTCCACATTTTCTACTTGCTTGTAAACAGCTTCTTGGGTAAGCAAGTTAAGATTATAGGGGTATTTTACTTTGTTAAAGAAAGCGATGATTTCTTCGGATGCAAACGCCATGCCGCAACGAAGAGCAGCCATACCCCATGCTTTGGAGAAAGTTTGCAACACAATGATATTGGGATATTGATCTAACGATGCCAACCAAGAAGGTTGTTTGGAGAAATCAATATATGCCTCGTCGATAACAACAATGCCATCAAAGCCAAGGATGATTTTTTCGATTTCTTTTCTGTCCAAAGAGTTGCCGGTAGGATTATTGGGCGAGCAGAGAAAGACTACTTTGGTGTGTTTGTCGCATGCTTTTAAAACCTTATCGGCATCCAAACTGAAATCGTTGTTAAGATTTACTTGTTTGTAGGTAACATTATTGATATCGGCACAAACTCCGTACATACCATATGTAGGGTTAATGGCGACAACATTGTCTTTTGCAGGTTCGCAGAAGATACGAAAAATCAAATCGATGGGCTCGTCGCTTCCAACTCCCAGCATGATTTGAGAGGGACGTACTTTTTTTAACGCTGCAATTTTTTCTTTTAATGTTATTTGCAATGGGTCGGGATAACGATTAAA
>JAFVZF010000048.1 GCA_017508305.1 Paludibacteraceae bacterium
AGCTGTTTGGTATAAGTAATTGCAGGTACTTGGGTCGTTCCGTACGGAAGCACCACTCGGATGGTATCCTCGTCTATGTTTAAAAATTCATCGCCTATCATAATGGCTTCCAAGGTATTGACATCCGATTTTTGCGTTGCAAAACGAAGGGTATATACAGCACTATCTGTGCCATTTTCTGCCAACACACGAATGGTAGTGGTACCATTAACACCCCCTTCGTCAAGGGTAATAACTTGTCCTTTGGCACCCGGAACCGGCATAATAGCAGGCACAAAGGCGGTACGCCATGGCAACTCGATATCGTACTCCAACTTATCGGCGGCAAAATCGGCAAGCGAAACATATTGCTGCATCACCGCATCGTATAGCTTAATATCACTTAACAAAGCTTTGCTATCGGCTTCTACACGATAGGTAATGCGATAGGTGTTTTGCGAGCCATCTTGCGCTGTTACGGTTATATCACATCCCAATGTACCTTGGTTATTAACCACCACTTGTTGAGTCGCATGCTGTTTTTCGTAGGTAATAACAGGCAATGCTGTTCCCTTTTGGTAGGTAAGTTCGTAATCTACATTATCGGGTGCAAATCCATCCACGGTTACACCATCTACCAATATATTTTTAAGCGTAGCGTCGGTCTGAACAGCAAAGTCAAATGCCACTTCGTAGGTTTGAGTTTGGGTCTTATCTTCGGATGTTACCACCAATACGGCTTTGCCTTGTAAAGCGGGCATGATTACGCTCACTAGTTGCGCAGCATAGCCTTTTTCATAGGTAAGCACAGGTAGTTGGGTTGTCCCCTCTTCCAAAGTAACTGCATAGCTATAGGTATCGGGATCAAATCCTTGAATACCTTCGCCATCCAACTTAATCGCCGACAAACGAGCCTCGTTAGACAATGGCACATTAAACGTTATGGTATAGGTACCAACGGTACCATCTTCTGCCATTACGTACACATAGGCAGGAGCATTTACTCCTTGTTGCAGCACTTGCACGGTTTGTTTATCGTCTGCCGTGGTATAGCCAATGGCAGGCACTGCCTTTGTTCCTACGGGCAAGTTTACCTGATAGTTAGCAATGGCAGGATCAAAGCCGTCGATGGTTACGCCGTCAATAGTCAAATCGGACAATTGCGTAATGGCAGATTGTTGATGCGTAAACCGGATAGTATAAATATTTTTACCTCCCACTTCGGGTTGTACCTCGATATAGGCAACACCCAACTGTCTAGGCATGGTAATGGTAATGGTTTGACCCGGCTCACCCACTGCATCTACCATGGGGCATGCTGTTACATCGTCAGCTAAAATGTAGCTATATTCCAATTGATCGGCGCTAAAATCGGCCAACGACACACCACCTACCAAAATATCACGCAACGAAGCATTGAGCGATTTTTCGACAGTAAAGGCAAGTGTATATACTTGTTCTGCTCCGTTTTCGGCAATAACACGCAACGAAGTAGTACCGTTTACACCACCTTTGGTAATGAGTACACGTTGGGCTTCGTCGCCTTTTATAGCTTCTATAGCAGGAAGTTCTGTTGTACCCGAAGGAAGCACCACATCGTAATGCAACACATCCTTATCAAAGTTGGGTACCATGACATCGTCTACCAAGATACCCGATAGCGAAGCATTAGACGATGCGTATACCGAGAATGCAATGGTATAAACCGTTGTTGCACCTGTTTGTGCCTTGACTGTAATTTTAGCCGTACCGTTAATACCCTTTTCGTCGATACGTACCACTTGCGAAGCATCGCCTTTGGTATAACCAATGGTAGGCAAAACGGTTGTACCACGCGGCAGTTCGCAGGTATACGCCGTGTTATCTGCTGTAAATTGGGGTGACAAAGTAGCACCCTCTACCCACAAGTCGGACAAGGTAGAATTGTCGGACAAGGTTTGCGTAAAGGCAATGCTGTACACCGAAGTGCTATTATCTTGTGCACGTACCGTCAATTTGGTAATACCGTTTACAGGTGCCGTTGCCTCTGACGATGGATTTTTAGTAACCATTTGGTAATCATCGCCTTTTTCCCAAGTAACAACAGGACGTATATTAGCCGTACCTGCTACATTGTAGGTATACTCTTTTTGTTCGGGCACAAATCCATTCAATGCCACACCATCCACCAATATGTTTTTTAGCAAGGTATTGGACGATTTTTCGACGCTAAACTTGATACGATAGATAAATACATCGCCGTTTTGAGCCGTTACCGTAACACGAGTAGTTCCGTTTACCCCTTCGTCGGTGGTGGTAATGGTTTGGTATTCATCGCCTGCCACCCAAGTTACCTCGGGCAATTGTGTCGTTCCTACCGGCAAAGTATAAGTATAATCTTGCTTTTCGGGAGCAAAATCGGCAATCGAATTGCCTCCTACTTTTAAATCGTTCAAGTATTTGTAATCGGATTTGGCAATTACGTAGGTAATTTTATAGGTTTTAGAAGCCCCTGATGGCACACTCACCTTAATGGTCGATTCGCCGTTTAATCCACCGTCGGTTACCTCTATTGTTTGCAAACCGGGCTCATACTTAGAGATGGGCTCAAGCGTAGGATCTTGCGTAGTACCCAATGGTACAGACACCTTGTAAATAAACTTATTGGGGGTAAAACCACTAATGGATTTTCCATTTACCAATATATCTTGCAATGTAGCATCGTTTAGTGGAGCGATGCTCAAATTAAGGGTATAAGTCTTAGAGACGTTGGTATTTTCGGCATATACCGTTACACTTGCTCCGCAAGGGAAATTGCTGCATGTTTGTACGCTATAGGTTTGCGTTTCATGTCCTTTTACAATGGTAATTTCGGGCGCTTGTGTAGTTCCATAAGGCAACGCCACATCGTACGAGGTCAGGCTGCCTGCAAAACCATTGATAGGAGTTCCGTTTACCAAAATAGCTTGAGGTTCGGCTATCTCCCATAATTTACGTACAAAGGTCAAGGTATACACGGAGGTAGACGAACCATCCTCTGCTTTTACAGTAATGGTGACCGGTTGTCCCAACTTGCGAGGATTGTCGATAGATATTTCGCTTCCGCTCAAGGTACGACCACTACGTTTACACACAATATTGGCAGGTGTGCTTGCATCGGTAGCATCTTCCGGAAGTTCGATGGTATAGTTATAGTTGTCTTTAGTAAAGCCATCCATTGGCTTATCGTCCAAAACAATGCTATAAACTTGCGAACTATACTCTAAGTTTAAATCGTCCACAATCATGTAGTTACCTTTACCCAATCCATCATTACGACGACCTTCGGGATAATTAGATGCCGAAAGAATAATGTTCATCTTTTCGGGAATCAAATCCGATTTGTAGGTAATAGGTACTTTAATTTTTGTCCAATTGCTATAATTAGCAGATTGCCTTACAAAGCCATCAGCTATGTGTTCAGCCCTAACATCCGTTCCACAAATATTGGGATCCTCGTCTCTACGGATATCCGACTCTTCGTCATAGTGAGCACCGGTCGATTCGCAACCGGCATCCTGATTTTTATATTTCGTTCCTTTCGACTGTCCTTTCCAAGCATAGTACACCAAGTTGAAATTTTCGTCCGAGCCATTAGCCCTCCAACGTTTTATCCACACCGACATGGTATCAGGACGTGCTGTAAAGGCAATTCCCCCGTCTGTACCTGCGGTAGCACTTCCTGTAGCCAATCCATTGATATACGCCCATGGGGTGCCCAACGTAATCCAAGATGGCGATATTTCGGTAATACCAGCTGCACCTACTTCTGTATCGATCAATTTAGCGGCATACGTTCCACTGTGTGCATCTGTTACTCTGTGCGCCACCTGTCCATATACATTGATGCCCAATGCCACTTTGTGAATATTGGCGGCATTCCATGTAGCACCGGGTGCCGGCTGACCATTAAAGGTATCGCTCCAATCTTCAAAACTGCTATCTGGCACCTGATACGGAGGCGCTGCCTGCATAGAACTTGCCACAAATAGTAGTAAAACGGAGAAGATGAAAGATAGTAGATAAGACTGCTTTCTCATTGTATATAAATTAGTTAATTTACAATTTGGGTTCAAAATTACTATTAAAAAACGGAAAGCGGGGCAAATTATTGTGCCTATCTCCCTTATTGTTAATAAAAGCAGTCAGAATAGCGCCATTAATGCTCAATTAGTAACATAATTGTAACAATATTGTAACAAAAAGTGCCGACAGTTTAATTTTCTGTCGACACTTAAATAGTTGAGTGATAAAATATTATCTACACTGTCTGTTCGATATTCCAAACAAAGGCACGTACCCCTACCTCCTTGTTTCGGGCATCTAACTTGCGTACTACGCTTAACAATTCGGGCACTTTTTCGTCTTCAACAACCGTCATGACAGCCGAGTTCATTTCGGGCCAAGTGTGGGTTCCACGGCGGGGTTCGCCGCCATTGGTTCCACGACCTTGCACCTGTTCAAAAAAGGTAAAGCCACTAATTTCTAACATATCCAACATGTACTCTACACGTTCGGTATTGGCTTGATTAAATACAATAAAAACTGATTTCATGGCCTACTATTTTTGTAAATTTTCGTCAATTTGCATAAATACATAATCGCGACGTTTTTGTTCTTCTTTATCACGTTCGCCGTGGCGCGACATAATGCCGTACATTACAGGCACCACAATAAGGGTTACCAGGGTAGATACCAACAAACCACCGATTACTACAATACCCAAAGGTTGCCACATTTCCGAGCCTTCGCCTTGGCTAACTGCCATGGGCACCATACCCAAAAGGGTAGTAAAGGCAGTCATCAATACGGGACGCAAACGCGATTGACCCGACAACTGGATAGCTTCGTTTAGTTCGTAGCCACGGTCGCGCATTAGGTTAATATAATCCACCAATACAATACCGTTCTTAACAACGATACCTACCAACATTACCACACCCGATGCACCGATCATATCGAGCGAAGTTCCGGTTATCCACAACGCTAAAATTACCCCTGAGATAGCGAATGGCACTGACATCATGATAATAAAAGGCTTAGAGAACGACTCAAATTGCGATGCCATTACCACGTATACCAAAATGATAATCAACGCCAATAGCATACCAATATCGCCAAAGGTTTCTTGCTGTTCTTCGTAGTCCCCACCGTAACGAACGGTTACTCCGACCGGGCGTTCCAACTTGGACACCTCTTTTTGAATTGCAACAGCCAATTCGCCCAACGATGTTTCGAACGGTGTTACCTTTACAGTAAGCATACGTTGACGTGTTTTACGTTCAATTTCTGGCGGAGAGAAGTACTCTTCGATGGTAGCAAGTTCGCTTAATTTAATCAATTTACCCGCCGAAGTAGGTATCGTTAAATTTTCCAAGTCCGATATAGAGTTGCGATCTTCTTCCGACAAACGAACCAAAATATCGTATTCGTCACCATCTTCTTTTAAGAAGCCTGCTGTATAACCATTGATACGGCTACGTACATACGAGGCAACAGTAGCCGAGTTCAATCCGTGACGAGCGGCTTTTTCTTTATCCACTACTACTTTCAATTCCGGACGGTCTTCATCACGACTTACAACAATGTCACGAGCACCCGGAATTTCTCTTACAACCTGTTTAATTTGTTCGGCATACAAGTTGGTGGCATCAAAGTCATAACCGTAAATTTCAATATCTACAGTAGAAGCTCCGCCGCCGCCCATACCGCCGGAAGTCTCGCAACTATAGTCTAAGATTTCCGGATACAATGCCAACTCTTTACGAATTACCTCTGCAATCTCAAAAATAGAACGTTCACGTTCGTACTTTTTAGAACATACTACCGTCATTTGCAGTTTGTTATTGGAAGTACTATTGATAAGGGCAGAGAAACCTGCGTCATCGGGCGAACCGGTGGTAGAAGACAACATGCGTACCTCGGGTACCAGCTCCATGATACGAGCTTCTAACCTACGTGCCAATGCTGCTGTTTCTTCTACGCGGGTAGTACGTTGCAGTTCTACTTTGACGGTCAAACGACCATTATCTGTTTTTTGCATAAAGTCGGTACCTACAAAACCCAAGATAGCAGGGAGCATTGATGCAACAAACAGAGCAAATACACATAGCAAGGTAAGTCCTTTATGGCGCAAACATGCTCCCAAAGCTTTGGCATACACTGCATCCACCTTATCCAACAAACTAACCACGTATTTCTGGTACCAACCGGCTTGTACTTCTTCTTCTATCATTCTGCCATTTTCTACGCGTACTTTTTTAGCACGCAATAGTTTAGACGATAGCATGGGGGTAAGGGTAATCGCCACTACAGTAGAGGTACACACTACAATGGTTACAATCCAACCCAACTCCTTAAATAGAATACCCGCCATACCGGTTAGCATGGTTAGCGGCACAAACACCGCCACGATAACCAAGGTAGTAGCAATAACGGAAATCCACACCTCGTTGGTAGCGTAAATTGCTGCCTCACGCGGATTAGAACCACGCTCTATGTGCGTGGTAATATTTTCCAATACCACGATAGCATCGTCCACCACCATACCAATGGCAATGGTCAATGAACAAAGCGATATAATGTTTAGTGAGCTATCGACAAATAGCAAGTAAATAAATGCTACGATAAGGGCAATAGGAATGGTAGCACTAATAATAAGCGTTGCACGCCAACGTCCCAAGAAGAATAGTACCACCAACACCACAAACAATAGCGCATACAAAATAGACTCGATTAGCGAATCGATAGAGTTTTGGATTTCGGTCGATGAGTCGTAAACAACATCAATATTGATATCAGGAGGCAAGTCAGCCTTGATTTGCTCCATTTTTTTGTTCAAGTCGCGACAAATCTGTACCGTATTGGCACCCGACTGTTTCATAATAACCAAACGCACCCCATCACGACTGTTGATTTTTTCGTCCAACGTAATATCCTTGATGGTATCGCGAACCGTTGCCAAATCGCGTACGTAAATTTGTTTGCCTTGAGGAGTAGTGGTTACCACTACATTTTCTATTTCGGCACTTTCCAAATATTCGCTACGTACTTGTACTTGGTATTGCTCGTCTAACATTTTAACGTTACCCGAAGCCATGTTCAGGTTATTGGCACTGATAGCCGAACCCACCAACTCCAACGGAATATGATAAGCATCTAATTTGGCTTGATCGATGTCTACATATACATAACGTTCGGGCTGACCCGACATGGAGATATTACCTACCCCATCCACTTGGTTAAGAAGTGGAATTACTTCGTCGTCCAACAGTTTTTCCAAACCGGGGTATGATTCGTCTGCTGTAACAGCATACTGAATAATTGGCATTGAACTGGAACTAAACTTAAAGATAAAGGGGTTTGAAGTTCCTTCGGGCAAATTATCTTTAACAATATCAAGGTAAGAACGAACATCGTTTACCGCTTCGTCCATATTGGTTCCCCACTCTAACTCCAAGGTAACTACAGATATATTGTCCTTAGAGCGCGAAGTAATTTCTTTAAGTCCGTCTACCGAGTTCAAACTGTTTTCCAGCACCTTGGTAATATTGGTTTCCATCTCGGTAGCATTGGCTCCGGGATAGGTACACATTACCATCACGTACGGAGGGTCCATTTCCGGGAATTGATCAATGGGCAATTTGATGTACGAGAATGCACCAATAATCATTACCGCTATAAAGATCAGTATAGTGGTAACCGGTTTATTGATTGCCGATTTATAAATACTCATAACTGCTTACTACTTAATAATTTCCAACTTAACGCCATCCACCAAACGGCCTTGGCCTACTATTACTAATTCGTCGCCTTCTTTTAGCTCTTCCGAGATAATTTCGACATCACGGTCGTAACGTTTACCCAAAGTAACTTTTACACGTTTTGCCACACCGTTGTCGTTAACAAATACATAACGTTCGTTAGAACCAATTAGCTTAAGTACTGATTGGTAAGGCACCAAAATACCATTTACCTTGCCTACCGGAATAGTGGTGGTTACATACATACCGGGACGCAATAATTCGGAAGTGTTAGGAACTTGCACTTTTACAGAGAAGGTATGCGACGAGGGGTCGATGGTAGGATATACCATTTCGATGGTAGCAGGAAACTCTTTTCCGGGATAGATATCGGATGTAATGGTCAATTTCATGCCATTTTTAAGGTAGGGGAAATAGGCTTCTTGCACATTGATATACGCTTTTAGCTTATTGATTTGCGTAAGTTGCAAAATGGGTTGTCCCGCGCACAACTCACCCGGTTCAAAATTACGAGCCGAGATAACACCTGCAAAATCGGCACGCACAAAGGTATTGGTTTCGTAAAGAGCCAATTGTTCTTTGAGTTGTTCGTATTGTGTTTTGGTTTGATCGTAAATTTGTTGCGAAATGCTACCTGCCTCTTTCAAAGCATCCATACGACCCATTTCTACTCCCAAGTTGGCATATTGCAACTTAGTCGTAGTGTATTGAGTAGGATCCATCTTTACCAATAGCTGACCCTTGCTCACCCTATCACCTACATCGACCAAGATTTCGTCGATAATTCCACTCACAGAAGAAGAAACTTTCATGTTATCGTAGCCTTCGAGGGTAGAAGGCAAAATAACTTCGCGCTGAATTTCTGATGCAGTCATTTTCATCACCTGCACCTCTTCTACCTTTTCTTGCTCTTGCGTTACTACCTCTTGCTTAGTACACGCCGATAGCGCCATTATA
>JAFVZF010000049.1 GCA_017508305.1 Paludibacteraceae bacterium
CCGAGGTACGACCCCCCAATAAATCAATTTGACGTAGCGTGCCATAGTCCTTAATAATAGTAACAGGCGAACCTGCCAATTCTTTAGGAGGATTGCTACGGAAACGACTCATCATTTCCTTGATTTCTTCGGCACCGCTTTTTCCTTTCTTCACTACCGAGATGCCCTTTTCTTTCGAGAAACCGAAATTCACATACACCTCTTGAATCAAGTCATACAACGATTTTCCATTATCTTTCGCCCAAGCAGCTACTTCTGCAATCAACACGCAAGCAGAAACGGCATCTTTATCACGCACAAAATCTTCTGCCAAGAATCCATAACTTTCTTCGCCGCCACCGATATACTGCATTTTGCCTTCATTTTCGCGCATTACAGCTGCAATCCATTTAAATCCGGTATAGCAATCAAAGTAAGGCACATTGAATTTACGGGCAATTGAGGCTATCATTTCGGTCGTCACAATGGTTTTAACGATATACTCTTTGCCTTTCAACTTACCCAATTCAGACCAACGAGTCAGTAAATAGTAAATAAACAACATGGCTGTTTGATTTCCATTTACCAATATCCATTCGCCCTTATCATTTTTAATCGCAATACCCAAGCGGTCAGCATCCGGGTCAGAAGCCATTACCATATCAGCATCTACTTGTTTGGCTTTTTCTACTGCCATAGCCAATGCGGCTGGCTCCTCTGGATTTGGAGAAACTACAGTAGGGAAATCGCCCGACAATACATTTTGTTCCGGTACATCGATAATGTTTTCAAAACCATACATTTTCAAAGCCCTCGGAATCAACGTTGCACCTGTGCCGTGAATTGGAGTGTACACAATCTTCATGTCTTTGTTGCGACGAATCGATTCTGGCGACAAGGTTAACTTGCTTATTTTTTCCAAGAAAACACTGTCTACATTTTCACCGATAATTTCAATCAATTCCGGATTTCCGGTAAACTTCACCTCGTCCACCGATTTAATTTTGTTTACTTCTGCAATGATATTGGTATCATGTGGAGCAATTACCTGAGCACCATCTGCCCAATATGCTTTGTAACCATTGTATTCTTTAGGGTTGTGCGATGCTGTTACTACAATACCGCTTTGGCATCCCAAATAACGAATAGCAAACGAAATTTCGGGGGTAGGACGCAAATCTTCAAATAAGTATACCTTTATACCATTTGCAGAGAAGATATTGGCGGCAGTTTCCGCAAATAATCGGCTGTTATTTCTGCAATCATGACCTACAACCACCTTTATTTCCTGATCTTTAAACTCTTTCTTAAGGTAATTGCTAAGCCCTTGCGTAGCACTTCCTACGGTATATATGTTCATACGATTAGAACCCACGCCCATGATACCACGTAAGCCACCGGTCCCAAATTCCAAATCTTTATAAAAGGATTCTATCAACTCGGTGGTGTCAGCATTTTCCATCAATGCTTTTACAGAAGCCTTGGTGGCTGCATCGTAGTTCCCATCCAACCAAAGTTGCGCTTTCTTTTTTACATCATCAAGTAAATTATTTTCCATATTGATAGTATTAAATTACGGCAAATGTACGCTATTTTTTTTAATCTTCCATTAGAATAAATCAAATTTTATGCGCTATTCTTTATTTTAATGACGAAATTATTTCAACCACAAACGAATCTCAATTTTTCTTATTTTTTTCTATTATTCATTGTGTTTTACAAAAATATTTCTGTAATTTTGTCGCATATTATTTCAATATGAAACAAACAGTCGTCATTCTACACAGCAAGCGTTTATCGGTCGTGTTCATCACAACTGGTAAGGGGTAGGATTGTACCGGCAACAAAACATTTTACCAGTTCAATCTTCCCCCAAAAAGGGAAGTTTTTTTATTTTAATAGGTCAATAAAATTTATAGCAGCATGATGAAGAATCCACTAAGAAGTGCACAAAGCACAGAAGGTCGTCGAATGGCCGGTGCCAGAGCACTATGGGTCGCCAATGGAATGAAAAAAGAACAAATGGGCAAACCCATTATCGCCATCGTCAATTCCTTTACGCAATTTGTACCCGGTCATGTACATTTGCATCAAATAGGACAAGAAATTAAACAAGAAATTGAAAAATTAGGTTGTTTCGCCGCCGAATTTAACACCATCGCCATTGATGATGGCATCGCCATGGGACACGATGGCATGTTGTACTCACTTCCCAGTCGCGATATCATTGCCGACAGCGTTGAGTACATGGTCAATGCCCACAAAGCAGATGCTATGATTTGCATCAGCAATTGCGACAAAATCACACCCGGCATGTTAATGGCATCTATGCGATTAAACATCCCTACCATATTTGTTTCAGGTGGTCCGATGGAAGCCGGTTCATGGAAAAACCGACATGTTGACCTAATCGACGCTATGGTACAATCGGCAGACAGCACAGTCACCGACCAAGATGTGGCAGATTTAGAGCGTTCTGCTTGTCCTTCATGCGGATGCTGCTCGGGTATGTTCACCGCCAACTCCATGAACTGTTTAAACGAAGCATTAGGGATGGCGCTACCCGGAAACGGAACCGTTTTAGCAACCCATCAGGTACGCAAAGAGCTGTTTATGCAAGCAGCACACAAAATCGTAGAAAATGCCTACAAATACTACCAAGACGGAGACACAAGCGTTCTTCCTCGCAGCATTGCCACTCGTAGTGCCTTTTTAAACGCTATGACACTTGACATTGCCATGGGAGGGTCTACTAATACCGTATTACACCTATTAGCCATTGCACAAGAGGCAGGCGTCAACTTTACCATGGACGACATTGATGCGCTATCGCTTAAAACACCATGTTTGTGCAAAGTAGCACCTAATACACAAAAATACCACGTACAAGATGTAAACCGTGCCGGAGGTATTTTAGGTATCATGGAATGTTTGGCGCAAGCTCACCTTGTTGACACTACTGTTAAACGTGCCGATGGGCTAACCCTTGCGCAAGCCATAGAGCAATACAGCATCACCCATGGTACCCCTACTCCCGAGGCATTAAACCTTTATACTGCTGCACCTGCTAACCGATTTAACCTGCTATTAGGATCACAAGACAGCCGTTTTGACACGCTGGACACCGACCGCGAGCAAGGTTGCATCCGCAACATGGAACATGCCTACACAAAAGACGGAGGTTTGGCTGTACTAAAAGGTAATTTGGCCATTGATGGATGCGTAATTAAAACTGCCGGAGTAGACGAAAGTATTTGGCACTTTGAAGGCAAAGCAGTTGTATTTACCTCTCAAGAGGCCGCATGCGAAGGCATCTTAGGCGGCAAGGTACAAGCAGGCGATGTGGTACTTATTACGCACGAAGGTCCAAAAGGAGGTCCCGGTATGCAAGAAATGCTATACCCCACTTCTTACATCAAATCCATGCATTTAGGAAAACAATGTGCACTTATCACCGATGGACGTTTCTCTGGCGGCACCTCCGGATTAAGTATCGGTCACGTATCACCCGAAGCAGCTGCAGGAGGCAATATCGGCCTAATAAAGGACGGTGATACCATTGTGATCGACATCCCCAACCGCAGCATCAACGTTCTATTAAGCGACGAAGAACTATCCAACCGTCGCCAAGAAGAATTACAACGAGGCAAAGAAGCCTTTACTCCCAAGGATCGTCACCGAACTATTTCGAAATCACTGAAAGCATACGCCTCATTGGTAAGTTCGGCAGACAAAGGAGCCATTCGTTTAATCGATTAACTATATTTTACGCATGAAACAACATATAACCGGCGCACAAGCATTGATGGAAGCCCTTCTACACGAGGGAGTCGATACTATATTTGGCTATCCGGGAGGTGCCATCACCCCCGTTTTTGACGCCATGTACGACTATTACGACAAACTACATTACGTACTAACTCGCCACGAACAAGGAGCCACACATGCAGCACAAGGCTATGCTCGTGTTTCAGGAAAAGTAGGTGTATGCTTGGTAACCAGTGGTCCGGGTGCCACCAATACCATCACAGGCATTGGAGATGCCCTTATGGACAGCACTCCCATGGTCGTTATCACCGGACAGGTGGGTGCCTCTTTATTAGGAACAGATGCTTTCCAAGAAATTGACATGGTCGGTATTACACAGCCTATTACCAAATGGAGCTACCAAATTCGCGATGAAAAAGAAATACCATGGGCAG
>JAFVZF010000050.1 GCA_017508305.1 Paludibacteraceae bacterium
ACCATACACATACTCGGCTGTATCGATACACTTAAAATTTTCCGGTTTATAGTTGGCATCCGTACCTCCTGCATAAATGGTGAAGCTAAACGATTCGCCGCTACAAGTCGTTCCTTGCATCAACGCAGACAAAGGAGCCTCCTGAGAGATGCCGACTATTTGAGCATTATCTTGTCCCACCCAAAAACTACACTGATCCAATGGAGCAGGAGCTTCCACCAATGCTATCAGCTGAGAACTCACATTGGTTCCCGCCGAAACAAACTCGAAATGACGAATATTGGAAGGATTGGCTGATTCAAAAACAGCAACGGTATAAGCAGCATTTATCGCAACAGACGACAACAACAGAGTCGCACAAAGGGCGATTTTTTTTATGGATATTTTTTTCATAGTTTCGTTACAAGTCAAGTATGCAAAGTTAGCTTTTTTTATACTACTTTTCAAGTATTAAACAAAAAAACACACCTTATTATTGTTTTTGTGTAATAATAGGGTGTGTTTTTTAACAATCAAGTTCGTCTGATTACACAAGGGGAGCCTCGTGCGTTGCCAAGAAAGTAGCTACATGACGACTGTATTTTTCTTCGTATATTTGATCGACAGGAATCATAATGGCACACTCTATCAAGTTGCCAAAATCATGATACACCGCATAACCAAACGAACGCATACAAGGCGACAAACCCATATACGCATTCACCAAAGGAGGTATATTAACGCCCAGTGAGCGTACTTCTTTGTTGAGAATCCTGTAATTTTCTTTGTACGTATCGGCAGTAAAAACAGCATCGATTTGTTCCGGAGTAAACGAAATTTGAAAAGGCTCGATGGGACTAATCAGTCCATCGGGATCCGGAAAATACTTGTTTATAAAGCCAAAAATAAGATCGCGTGCTGTTGCATTATAATGCGGATAAACGGTCACTTTTCCGTACAAATACTTAATTTCGGGAAGCAAAACCGTCAAAGCGCCCAATCCGTCCCATAAATTATCCAACGAAAACAAGCTCTTTGCTCCCATTTTAGAAGCCTGATAATCGGGATGCACAAAACTTCTTCCTAACTCTAAGGTGTTAGGCAAATATCTTTCGATAAACTCATCGGAAGAGTTGTACATTTCGGAGGTAATCAGATTAGGCTGACCATTTTCCAAAAAATCGACATCGCATCCCATAATGTAGCGATACCCACCTATAATCTCCTCATTTTGAGGATCCCACACAAACAATTGCTTATAAGGGCGGTCCATCCAATCAAACTGATCCATATCGTAAGATTTGCCACTTCCACCGCCTGCCATACGAAACGCCAATTCGCGCAGTCGAGCTATCTCTCGCATGATATTGGGCGATTCTTTTGCGGTGGTCACGTAAATCAAATTTCCCCCTTTATTGGTAGGACGCAAAAATTTGTTAGGAGTCAGTTCGGCTTTGAGCAGTTCTCTGTCGACCGGTGCAATTATTTCTTCCATCATACTACAACTCATATACCTTTTTTCTTACTTCTTGAGCCCACTGGTAGGCCGTTTTTGAAGCATCAAACGATTGCCACAAAATAGGCTCACCTATAGTAATTGTTATGGTTTTGTTTTGTTGTTTTCGGGTTTCTCTTACCAAAAAGAGCATCTCTAAATTCAGCTTAATACCCAATTTAGTTCGCCACTTTGCCAAGCCATAAAAGAAAGCAGAATTTTTAGCATCAATACGAATAGGAATCACATTGCGCTCGTATTCGACCGATTTTACAATAAAATTCTTTTTCCACTCGTCGTCGTAAATGCCATCCTTGTGCTTGCGCGACACTTTGCCGGAAGGAAAAAACATCAGCTGTTTATCTGAGGCATACGCCTGATTGATTTTTTGCAACAAATCCTTACTTTGTCCCCCCACTTTATTTACAGGAATCAACATTTCACGAATATTGCCCAATTGCATCAACAGGTCGTTAGCAGGGATAAGTAATCCTTTGGCACAAGCAGGCTCCACCGCTTTGCAGGCTGACAGCACATCCATACCACCCAAAGGATGATTGCAAACAAACATGGTACGCTGATTTGCCGATGGTAAATTTTCTACACCTTTTACCTTTACCTCTATGTGCAAAGCGTCCAAGGCTTTTTTCATAAAATCTATGTTCGACACAGCGCCAATTTGACGCAAACGAGCATTCACCCAATCCTCTATCATGAACCAACGAGCCAACCTGACCAGCAAGCAACTCGGTTTCTTTTTCATTCGCTTGGTCAATTCGCCCTTAAGGTCAATCTGCGTAACACCTGTCATTTTTAATCTAAATTTATGCAAATATACAAATTTTAGCAATAATACAAATTATCGTAACAGATTTTCAATCGACAACCAACAGAAAGAGACGCTAAGCATAAAAAAAGCAAGCAACGGTATTGTTAATAAGTTTGTGGAGATTTGTGTCGAAAAAAGTTGTAAAGTGTCGCATTTTACCTTAATTTTACCATAAAGATAAAAGAAGAAAAATGCCATCACTCATAGGAAATATAGACGCAAAAGTAGACGCCAAAGGAAGGGCGTTTTTACCTGCTGTTTTTAGGCGTTTATTGGAAGAGGAAAAAGTGTTTTTTCTACGCAAAGGCATCTTCGAAAATTGCCTGATTTTATACCCCGAATCGGCATGGGAAAATACCATTGGAGAGCTACGTCAGCAGCTTAATCCATGGGTAAAAGAGGAAGATCAGATTTTTAGACAATTTGTGGCAGAAGCCGAACGAATCGAATTAGAAGAGAACGGTCGAATGCTCCTTCCCAAACGCTACCTTTCTGCCATCGGAGCTACCTCTGCCATCCGCTTTATTGGTCGCGACACCCAGATAGAAATTTGGGCATCGGGACAGGTAGAAAACACCTTTATGGACGGTGCCATTTTTGCTAAAAAAATGGAACAGCTAATGAAAAATGCGAGAATCCGCAACGACAAATAATTGCGAACGCTATTAAAATATCTCTCTTCAGAATTTTATTCGCAACCATATTATCGACCAAAATGAGCACGTATCATATACCCGTTTTATTAGAAGAAAGCCTCCAAGGGTTATCCATTCTGCCCAATGGCACCTACGTGGACGTTACATTTGGTGGCGGAGGGCACTCAAAAGGCATACTTAGTCGTTTGGGCAACGAGGGTCGCTTGTTTGGATTTGACCAAGATGCTGACACGAAAAAAAATATCCCCAACGACAAACGATTTTGCTTTGTCTGGTCCAATTTTAGGTACATCAGCAACTTTATGCGCTACCACGAGGTAGACGGAGTTGACGGCATTTTGGCTGATCTTGGTGTCTCTTCACACCATTTTGACGAAGCCGAAAGAGGTTTTTCCTTTCGTTTTGACGGCAAATTGGACATGCGCATGAACCAATCGGCAACACTCACTGCCGAGCACATTTTAAATACCTATTCGGAGGAAGCATTGGCAGACATCTTTTACTATTACGGCGAACTATCGCAAGCCAGAAAATTGGCCAAACACATTGTCAAAGAGCGTGCTTCTCAACCCATTACCGGTATTTTTCAGTTTGTCGCACTTTTGCAGCCCCTGCTGGGACGCGATAACAAGAAACAACTCGCCCCTATTTTTCAAGCACTTAGAATAGAAGTAAACGGCGAAATGAATGCACTAAAAGAGCTACTCAATGGCGCATTACAAGTGCTCAAACCCGGAGGCAGAATAGCAGTCATTACTTACCACTCGTTGGAAGATCGATTGGTAAAAAATTTCTTTAAGACCGGCAATTTTGAGGGCAAAGTGGAAAAAGACTTTTTTGGAAAAATTTCTACGCCTTTTAAGCTGATCAATCGACAAGTAATCATTCCGAGCAACGACGAAATCCAAGCTAACCCACGTAGTAGAAGCGCGAAACTACGCATTGCAGAAAAATTGGCATGACGACAGAAAAGACCCATATTGGCCAAACACGAAAACGCATCGGCAATTTCTTGAAAGAAATTGTAACGGGCGATTTTTTACGCAACAAGCATCTAATCGGACAGTTAGATGTCATTGTATGGGGAGTGATATTGGCGTTTATTTACATGAATAACCGCATGGTTTGCGAGCAAGGATTTAGAGAGATTGACCGCCTGCGCAAAGAATTGGCCAATGAAAAATACATCGCCATGATTACCGAATCGCAACTGCTTAGCACCAGTCGCATCGGCACTATCAAAGAGCTTATCGAGCAACACAATCTACCATTAGTAGAGGAGAACAAACCTTCTTATCAACTGATTATCAAACAAGAAGAATGAGTTGGGTGCACTATATATGGGTATTCATTTACTTGGCATTGGTAAGCATCGTTTTTATCCTTGCCACGTTTAAGAAAAACAAATCTCTTCCCACCGAAGAGAACACCCCCTTTGTGCGCCGATTTTTTGTACTCTACATCATTATCACCATTGCTTTTGCCGCTATTATTTACCAATTGGTCGATATCCAACACGTTCAGGGCGATCAACTTAGAGCCATCAATAAAAAACACTTTCCACAAGCCGATACCATTGCAGCCAAACGTGGCAACATTCTATCGGACGACGGAAGATTACTATCCAGCTCTATACCCTACTACTACCTCTACTTTGACACCCGCGTTGCCGCCTTGCACAAGGTAAATAAAAATACCGGTAAAACCTACTTTGACGAACATGTAGGAGAACTATCGCAAGCATTGGCAAAAAAATTTGGAGGAAAAGCAAGCGAACATGAAAAGAAATTGCGCAAAGCATTTAGGCAAAAAAAAGCGGCTTATCGCTTGCACCCCAAGGCAGTTTCCTATTTGGATTACGTAGAAGTCAAACAATTCCCTATACTGAAGCGAGGTGCTATTCAAGGCGGTTTTAGCGTAAAAGAACGCATCATTCGTGAGCGTCCATTCGGTTCGTTGGCAGCTCGTACCATCGGAGGTATTTACGGCATAGAGGGAAAGGGTAAAAACGGTTTGGAATTGGCATACGACAGCCTACTAAGGGGCGAATTTGGTTTGGCGGTACGACGCAAACAAGCCGGCAAAACCGTTCAAATCATTACCAAAGAGCCACAGGATGGAATAGACGTTGTCAGCACTATCAATATCGATATACAAGAAACCGCAGAAAGGGCTTTGCGCGAACGACTAACATGGAGCGAAAGCGAAAGGGGATGTGTCGTTTTAATGGAAGTTGCCACCGGCAAAATCAAGGCCATTTCCAATTTGCAATGGAACCCGCATAGCAAGCAATACGAAGAAGCACAGAACATTGCCGTAGCCAGCCAAATAGAACCCGGATCCACGTTCAAAACCCTATCGTTTATGACTGCTATTGAGGATGGTTACATTGATTCTACCACCTTGGTCGATACACAAGACGGCAAAATGAAATTTGCCGATCGTATCATGCGCGACCACAACAACCGCGGATTTGGTGTGGCGTCTGTAGCCACTGTGATGCACCAATCATCGAACGTAGGGGTTTCTGCTTTGATTGTCAAGCACTATGGACATCAACCACAAAAGTTTGTAGAGGGCATTCATCGCTTGGGCATTACCCAACCCATTAAAATGGAAATACCGGGACATGGCAAAGTAAAGCTCAAGAAAGTAGGCAATCGCGACTGGTACGGGACTACCCTACCATGGATGTCTATCGGCTACGAAGCACAGGTGCCTCCAATTTATACATTGATGTTATACAACGCCATTGCTAATGGTGGCACCATGGTAAAACCTCTGTTTACCGAGAAATTCTTAAAGAATGATAAGGTGTATCGCACCACCGAAGTAGAGGTTGTAAATCCGCAAATTGCCTCTGCCAATACCATTAGACAAATGCAAGGTATTCTCGAAGGAGTGGTAAAAAAGGGAACTGCTAAAAACATGCAATCGCCTCTATTTACCTCGGCAGGCAAAACCGGCACATCGCAAATTTTTGAAGGAGGCAGCAAAAAGAACAAAGAGGGCAAAACCCGATTACAAGTTACTTTTTGCGGATACTTTCCTGCCGACAACCCACTATACACTTGCATTGTGTACGCCCGTGACCCCAAACAAGGCGGTACCGGAAGCATTTGTGGCGAAGTGTACAAACAAGTAGCAGAAAAAGCATACATCTTACACACCCAACAAAAAGACAGCATCGTAGCAAGCAATTGGAGCTTGGCAACAGCCCAAAAGCCTTACCTACCATCCCAAAGTATAGATACCACGAGCGAC
This sequence comes from Paludibacteraceae bacterium, assembly GCA_017508305.1. Classification (GTDB taxonomy): domain Bacteria; phylum Bacteroidota; class Bacteroidia; order Bacteroidales; family Paludibacteraceae; genus Enterocola. Next base: position 6,224 of record JAFVZF010000050.1, read on the forward strand.
AGCACATTGCCAGCGTTATCGGGATGGTCCATAGACGAGGCCTTGTTTTACTTAGAAAACTGGGGCATAAAAGTAAATAGAAAGGGATACGGACGTATCAAATCACAATCGATTAAGCCCGGCACTCCTATCGAAGAAATTAGTCAAATCACCTTAATTTGCGAAAACCTATGAAATTAGCAGATTTAGTGGAATACGTATCATACAGCCAAGTTGTAGGCAACTTGCAGACACCTGTAAGTGGCATTACTGCCAATTCAAAGCAGGTTACTCTGCAAGGAGCATTTGTCGCCATTAAGGGCAGCCAAACGGACGGACATGCATATATTGAGGCTGCCATCCAACAAGGCGCAAGCGTTATCGTATGCCAAAAATTGCCACAAAACTTACATCCGGATGTTACCTATTTGGAGGTAACCGATACAAACGATGCACTGGGCAACATGGCTGCTGCTTTTTATGAC
>JAFVZF010000051.1 GCA_017508305.1 Paludibacteraceae bacterium
CAGTTCGGTCTCTATCTGTTGTGGGAGTTGAGATTTGCGATGATCTGACACTAGTACGAGAGGACCGTGTTGGACGAACCTCTGGTTTATCGGTTGTGTCGCCAGATGCATTGCCGAGTAGCTACGTTCGGAACGGATAAGTGCTGAAAGCATCTAAGCACGAAGCCAACCTCAAGATTAGATCTCGTTTGAGGGCCGTGGAAGACGACCACGTTGATAGGTGGCAAGTGTACGAGTCGAGATACTCTTAGCTGAGCCATACTAATCGCCCGAGCTTTCTATCAGTCTTGTTTATATTTGTGAGTATTTTATATATAGTTTTGTACTATGTCAGTTATTTTAGGTGGTTATAGCGTCGGGGTTCCACCTCTTCCCATTCCGAACAGAGAAGTTAAGCCCGGTAGCGCCGATGGTACTGCGTTTGTGGTAGAGTAGGTAGCCGCCATTTTTCAGAAGACCTGCAAGATTTATTTCTTGCGGGTCTTTTTTTGTTTAGTCGTTTAGTCGTTGAGGCGTTGAGGCGAGTCAATGAAAAGACATCGTGATGAGCGGAGATACATTTTTGTGTATGACGAGCGTTAAGAAAATGCGTCAAGCAAGCGAAGCGACATCGCATTTTTAGCGAGGAAAAGCAAAAATGCCGCGAAATTTCGCTTTCGCGTAGAACTGGGAACTTTTCTTGATAAAAACATACAGTTTATTTTTCGCGTGACATAACGGCCGCTACCGATAATAAGATACCCAAAACGATGCTTAACGAAGCTGCAAACAGAACTTGATATTCTCCGGGTAGCATAAACGTAATGGTGTGGGCAGGAATCCAAAATAGTGGAATGGTCTTTTTAAAGACAAAATTCCATTGAACACTCCAATTTAGTTCGGATAAGATTTTGCCAAAAGATATAGGGGTGATTAGTGACGTTAAGCTACCGTTGCAATTTAAGATATGTGTATCGGTTATTTTGTGTACGGTCATAAACACAGGTGCAAAGATGGTGTTCATGGCAGTTGAAATGCAAAATGCGGTGATTAATTTATCCCACGAGAAACTGCCCATCATGGCTTGGCAGGCATTCTCAAATCCTAAAGTCTGCAAAAGAACAGGCGTACCGTTTTTAAAGATATTCATGGCAAAAGCAATGAGTACCCCTAAAAATCCCCATACGATGGCACGAGGTATAATGCCATAGCCTTGGTAGGAATAAACCCCTTGTTTGATACGCAATCCTACCATTTCGCCTATACTAGATAGAATCATAAACTTAAGGAACGCCATGAAATAGGGGTGAGTGGCATTAGTTGTTTTATAGGCGTCATAAACAACATCGCTTACAAATAAGGGTGCAAGCACTGCTGCAACGATGCCAAAGAATAATAGGTCTGCTTTTTTCATATCCTCCACTATTTGGGGCGTAAGTCTTTTACGCGTACAGCTTTGCCCTCTGCATTGGGTATTTCGTCTTTTTCGCGTAGGATGACACAGGGTGTTAGTAACAATTCATCTTTTAATTTGCGTGTAATATCCTTGCATAGAGCACGTTCGTCTGCAATGTTAACATTTCCCTTTTCTACTTCGATGATGAGCTCATCGTTGTTGTTTTCGGGTTTGATGGTAATGAGGTAGTTGGTTCCTACTTCGGGGTATTGCATTAGAATCTTCTCAATCTGCATGGGGAAGATATTTACTCCTTTTACGATGAACATATCGTCGCTACGACCTTTGATGCGGTCGATGCGTCGGTGTGTACGTCCACAGGGGCATTGATCGGGGAGGATGCGGGTTAAATCGCGAGTACGGTAGCGCAACAATGGCATACCTTCGCGGTCTAATGTGGTTAGTACCATTTCGCCAATTTCGCCTTCGGGAACAGGTTGTAGGGTAACAGGGTCAACAATTTCGACAATATAGCAGTCTTCCCAAAGGTGCATGCCGTGTTGTTCTGTACATTCAAAAGCAACCCCAGGTCCGCTCATTTCGGTCATACCAAAGCAGTTGTAGGCTTTTACTCCAAAACGTTCTTCAATTTTACGGCGTGTTTCTTCGGTATGAGGTTCTGCACCAATCAAAAAGGTGGTAAGTTTGGTGTCTTTGGCTGGATTGATGCCTAATTCGTCGAATACATCTGCTAAACGTAGTGCATAACTGGGAATGGCATGGATAGCAGTAGTGCCATAATCCATGATGCATTTTATTTGGCGGCGGCTGTTACCTGCAGCGGCAGGAATGGACATAGCACCTAAGGCTTCGATGCCAGCTTGAATACCTAAGCCACCCGTAAACATGCCGTAACCCGATGAATTTTGGATAACATCAGTGTCGCGCAAGCCTACCATGTAAAAACAACGAGCAACACGATTGGCCCAGTTTGCAATGTCGTTTTTGGTATGGCATATAACGGTTGGATTTCCAGTAGTTCCACTGCTGGAGTGTAAACGTACTAGTTCTTTTTTGTCGCAAGCTAAAAATCCAAAAGGATAATTCTCGCGCATGTCTTGTTTGGTTGTGAAGGGAAGTTTGCTTAAATCGGTCAAACTTTTAATATCATCGGGCGATATACCCATCTCTTCGAACTTCTGTTTGTAATATGGAGCGTTTGCAGCGCGTTTTACAGTTTCTTGTAATCGTTTTAACTGCAACTTTTCTAATGCTTCGCGCGATAGAGTTTCTATGGCTGGTTCGAAATAAATCGATTGATTCATAGTATATTATCTTAGTGATTTTGATTAAAAAGCTGTAATCGTTCTTCCAATAGTTGATAGTGATGTGGTTGTATATTGGAAGAGCAGGCACGGATTCCCTTACGGGTAGATCCGGTGGTTGCCAAATCGATACCACTGATGCCATAGTAAAGTAGCTCTTTTAGGAGCTCGGCTCCGCTCATATCTTTATAGCCGATGGTAAAGAAAAAGCCATCACTTACAGGGCAATCGCAATCCTTGTCGTATACAATATGGAAACCATTTCGGTGCAAGATTTCCTTGATTTTGTGGGTCCTATTGGCGTATTCTTTCACGTCTTTTACAAAAGTATAGCTGCCATCGCAGGCCGCTTTTAGCATGGCTGCCATGGCATACTGTGCAGAGTGAGAAACACCCGATGAGAAGGTGTACAAAAATACATAACTATAGGCAGCTCCAAATCGGGCAATGCCGTAGCGTTGTTCCAAACTATCGTAGTGACGCTGGTAAAGTGCATCGGATATACAGGCAACTGCAATGCGTTGGCCTGCGTAGCTGAATATTTTAGATGCACTCATGAGTAGGATATAGTTGTCTGTATAGTGCGAAACAGATGGTTGGTAGGGAGCCTGAAATGGTATGCCAAAATCTTGACGAAAATCCATGGTCATGTAAGCAAGGTCTTCTATGACAATAACGTCGTATTTTGTGGCTAATTCGCCAATAATCTGTAATTCTTGTTCGTTTAAACACATCCAAGAAGGATTATTGGGGCTGGAGTATAGTACAGCGCAAATGTTTCCTTGTTGAAAGTAGCTTTCTAATTGTGCTCGTAGTTTTTCGTTTCGGTAGTTGGCTACATCGAACGATGCGATTTTAGCACCAATTACTTTAGCCTGCATTTTTTGCACAGGAAAACCGGGGTCTATGTATAGGATGGTGTCCTTCTTTTCGTCTAATTGCGAACATAGCATTAGCGAAGCAAACGAGGCTTGCATAGAGCCAACGGTAGGTGTACAGCCTTCTGGTTTGATGTCGGTGTTAAGGAATGCTTTGATAAAGCGCGATGCTTCTTGCTTTAAAGATGGAATACCGTCAATGATGGGGTATTGAGAAGCGACTCCTTTTTGTAAGGCTTCGCATTCGGCTTGTACACCAACGGCAGAAGGAGGTAGTCCGGGAATACCCATTTCAAAATGAATGTATTCTGTTCCGGTTTGTTGTTCGGCTTGCCGTACCAAAGCACCTATTTGTCGAATCGAAGCGGTCTGAATGTCTTTAATTTCGAGTTTTTTCATGATGCCATCGATAACGGATGGCTCTATAATTGTTTTCATTTTATATATGGTGAGTAAATTGTGCACAAAGATAGTCAAAGTGCCGAAAATGACCAAATTTGGGGAGGGTAGATAAAAAAAGCCTGCGCAGTGCAGGCTTGAAGAGAGGTTCCTAGCAGATTCGAACTGCTGTAGACGGTTTTGCAGACCGGTGCCTAACCACTCGGCCAAGGAACCATGTGCGCTTAAAAGCACTGCAAAGGTACAAAAAGAATTTTATCCGGCAAAACTTTTTTAGCTTTTTTTGCCGTTGTGTGTTTCGTGAATTTTGCGATTAAGTGAGAGCAGAACAAATTTATTTGTTATGCCGAGCGTGAGCAAAATCATGAAGGCAAAGCCTGAATAAGATAAACGGCACCTCGGCAATGACGGTTTGCATTATCTTTACTCAACACTACGTGTTTCGTGAAGATAAACTGCACCTCGGCAAAAGCAAAATCTGCGATTTTGTTAATAAGTTATCCTACAAGCACTGATATGCAAGCCTCTCGTGCCTGTAGGATAACTTATACAAAAAAGGCGAGCCTTTTTTGCTTTTGCGCTCGGTTTGTATTATCTTTGCACCTAATTGTAAACTAAGACCGAATTATTATGGCAACAAAAAAGACCAAGGTAGAAAATCCTCAGGAATTAGAAAATTTTGAAAATGCGGTATTGTCATCGGAGGCATTTATCGAAAAGAATCAGAAATCGTTGTTGATTGCATTTGTTACGATTATTGTTTTGCTGACAGGATGGTTATTGTATCGTAATTTATACCAAATACCTACTAATCAAGAAGCAGAGACATTGATGATTCCCAGTCAAAACCATTTTGCCAATGGTCAATACGAATTGGCGATAAATGGTGATAGCATTGATGCAATTGGTTTTGTTGCCATTGCAGACGAATATGGAAATACCCCAAGTGGTAAATTGGCCAATGCCTATGCCGGTTTGTCGTATTACAAATTGGGCGATTTTGATGCTGCCATTACTTATCTTTCTAAATTTAGTGGTGCAGATGATGCTTTGCAATATTCTATCGTTGGTACTATTGGCGATTGCTATGTACAAAAAGGCGATACAAAAGAGGCTTTGTCTTATTTAAAAGACGCATCCGAAAGTCCCAATATCATGGTGGCAGCCACTTATTCCTTAAAATTGGCACGTGCTTACCAAAGCATAGGTGATGATGCCAATGCATTGGCTACTTATAAGGCTGTTAAAGAGAATTACCAAGGAGTGCTTCCCGGTATGACCGAGGTGGACGATGTGGATAAATTTATAGAAGCATTGTCGAAATAATGGCTACTTGTTTGCATAATTTGTCGGAATACGATGCCTCGTTGATGCCTTGTAAGGAGGTGGTTAAGCACCAACGTTATGCCATTGCTGTTGCCGATTGGAACAGCAATGTTACTTTCCCTTTGTTAGAGGGTGCTATACAAGCCTTGCAGGAAAATGGAGTCGAAAACATGGACGTTGTTCATGTTCCGGGTGCATTTGAGTTGACGTATGCGGCAAAGAAATTTCAAGAAACCAAACAATACGATGCTATTATAGTACTTGGATGTGTTATTCAAGGGGATACTCCTCACTTTGATTATGTGTGTGGGGGTACTACACAAGGAATTGCAACCTTGAATGCCCGAGAGGGAATGGCGCCTGTTATTTTTGGATTGCTAACTGTAAATACCCTTCAGCAAGCATTGGACAGGTGTGGAGGATGCTTGGGCAATAAAGGAGTAGAAGCCGGTATTACTGCCATTAAAATGGCAAACTTATAAGTTTATATTTAGCCTACTATTAAAAAAGGTGGAAATGTGCATTTCCACCTTTTTTATTGTAAAACTAATATTACTGTTGCATTTATTTTGCAGCTGCAATCGAGTCTTTACGGAATTGTTTTAATAATTTTTCAATGTCCAATGAAATTTTACGAGCACGAGTACCTGCAGCTTTGTTTCCTTTTGCTACTTGATCGTTTGCATTTTTTGCAAATTCAGCCATTTTGGCTTCAATTTCTTTTACTAATTGTTCCATAATAATAATTTTAAGTAAGTGTGATTTTCTTGTTTTTACTTGTTAAACTTTTGTAAAAGCAAATATAAAATCTTTTTTTTATTTTTTGCAAGAAAAGACAATTTTTTTGCAAAAAAAATACATTTTTACTTACGTCTAATGGCTACTGCAGATTTGTGTGCCATAAGTTGCTCATTTTCTGCCATTATTTCGATGGTATCGCCTAATAGTTGCAATCCCTCTGCGGTGATTTCTTGAAAAGTAATCTTTTTGAGGTAGCTATCCAAGTTAACGCCGCTGTATGCTTTGGCATAACCGCTGGTGGGTAGGGTATGATTAGTGCCTGAAGCATAGTCACCTGCGCTTTCGGGGGTGTAATACCCCAAAAATACCGAACCGGCATTGGTAATTTGCTCTGCCACCTTTTGGTAATCGTTGCACATAATAATAAGGTGTTCCGGAGCATATGCGTTAGACATGGCAATAGCATCTTCTATAGAAGCTAAGACAAAGATCTTGCTATGCTGCAAAGAACATTCGATATAATCTTTGCGAGGAGCATTGGCAGTCTGTTTGGCAACTTCTTCTTGGATTTCTTGGGCATGTTGGATGCTGGTTGTAAAAACAACCGATTGGCTGTCTTTGCCATGTTCAGCTTGCGAGAGCATATCGGCAGCTACCGATGCCGCTGGGGCCGTTTCGTCTGCAATAATGGCTACTTCTGAAGGACCAGCCGGCATGTCAATGGCAACATCGTGTAAACTTACTTGCTGTTTGGCTGCCATTACATATTGATTGCCGGGACCAAAAATTTTGTATACTTTGGGTACGCTTTCGGTACCATATGCCATGGCACCAATAGCCTGAATACCACCAATCTTAAAAATCTTACTAACGCCAGCAATTTTTGCGGCGTAGAGTATAACCGGATTGATTTTTCCCTTGTCGTTAGGAGGTGTGCACAGCACAATTTCTTGACATCCGGCTATTTGGGCAGGGATGGCAAGCATGAGTACTGTCGAAAATAATGGTGCTGTGCCTCCGGGTACGTATAAGCCTACTTTTTCAATAGGCATGGCTTTTTGCCAACAGGTAACCCCCTTGGTAGTCTCTACCTTAGGTAGGGTATGCTTTTGGGCAGCATGAAAGGTGGCAATGTTGGCTTTTGCGGTACCAATGGCTTGCTTTAATGCAGTGCTGACTAATTGCTCTGCTTCTTGCATCTCGGCTTCGCTTACTTGCAAATCGGTCAGTGCAACCTTGTCAAATTGCAATTCGTAATCACGAACGGCCTTGTCTCCTTCGGTACGTATACGCTTTAATACTCCTTCTACAATGGCAGAAAGGTCTTGACTGTCGATGTGTGGACGTTCCAATAGTTTCGTCCATGTTGCAGGAGTGGGG
>JAFVZF010000052.1 GCA_017508305.1 Paludibacteraceae bacterium
CCCTGAGCTTGTCGAAGGGCAACTCCTAACTACTCGCTCCGCTCATGATTTTGCTCCCGCTCGGCATAATCAAATAAATTTGCTTCTGCTCTCGCTTACTCGCAAAATTCCAAACTCCTAACTCCAAACTTTAGCGACTAGCGACTAACTAATTAATTTTCGAAGGAAACTCATAAAAAGTTTGTCATCCATCAGTTGTTTGTCACGATAGTTGGCAAAATCTTCGAAATAATCGCTGTAAATATCTTCTAACAATTCGTCGGGCAACAGGCACTCTTTTTGCGCCCTTTTGGCACATAATCTACGATAGTACTTTGCTGCCTTTAGCTGTTCTTGCCAAGCTGTCGGCTTTTCCTGATCGATAATGTGCTCTTTTTGCATAAGGGTATAAAAAAAAGCGTAAAAAGTAGGCACATCGCCAAACCACAAACAGATGGCTGCTCTGGTATCGTCCGACAATTCTTGCAATCGTTTCTGAGCTACGGTCATATTGTTACAAATGAATAACAAAGTTATAGCATTTTTTTTGTACAGCACAGAGAATTACAGGTTTTTCGTTGTCATTTTTACATTTTTTTGTATCTTCGTACCGAACATAAACCTTTTAAATTTACAATTATGTCAGAAAAGAAATTAGCTCTATCAGCAACCGACAAAAAAATTGCAGGCGTATGCGGCGGTTTGGCTGAATACTTTGGTTTGGACTCAAACATCATCCGCATCGTTTTGGTGTGCTGCGTTATTTTCGGCGGTTTTGGTATCTTGTTGTACTTAATCGCTTGGTTGGTGATGTCTATGTCGAAATAATTCGACCCCAGAGGAGCGTAATCCATGCTATTTGAGCTGCAATCGGATTATCAACCTACAGGCGACCAACCACACGCCATTCGTCAATTGGTAAATGGTTTGAACGAGCACGAGCCTTTCCAAACGCTATTGGGAGTAACCGGTTCGGGAAAAACCTTTACCATTGCCAATGTTATTGCACAAGTAAACAGACCTACGTTGGTTTTGAGTCACAACAAAACCCTTGCAGCCCAACTTTACAGCGAATTTAAAGGTTTCTTTCCTCATAATGCGGTAGAATATTTCGTTTCCTACTACGATTACTACCAGCCCGAAGCCTACATTCCCACTACCGATACCTACATCGAAAAAGACCTCGCTATCAATGAAGAGATAGACCGACTTCGTCTTTCTGCCACCTCTGCACTGCTATCGGGCAGAAAAGACATCATTGTGGTAGCATCTGTGTCGTGCATTTATGGTATTGGCAATCCCGAAGACTTTACCAAAAATCAAGTACACATCAAGGTAGGACAAAAAATAGTACGCGATGTATTTTTGCGCAGTTTGGTATCTGCCATGTACAGCCGCAACGAAGTCGATTTTGGGCGTACCAATTTTAGGGTCAAAGGCGATACGGTGGATATTTGGCTGTCGCACACCGATGTAATTGTACGAGTTATTTTTTGGGACGACGAAATTGAAAGCATCGAGCTACTTGATGCCATGAGTTTTCATACCATCGAAATTTTGGATAGTTATAGTATTCCTCCATCGACCATCTTTGTCACTACACCCGAAAACACTAAGCGTGCCATCAAAGAAATTGAATTAGACCTTGGTAAGCAAGTGGAATACCTGCAATCCATCGGCAAAAACTACGAAGCCAAACGCCTATACGAGCGTACTACGTACGATTTGGAAATGATTAGGGAGATTGGCTACTGCTCGGGCGTTGAAAACTACTCACGCTATTTTGACGGACGGGCGCCCGGTACCCCACCCTTTTGTTTGTTGGATTTTTTTTCGGACGATTTTTTATTGGTCATAGACGAAAGCCACGTTACTGTACCGCAAATTCATGCCATGTACGGAGGCGATGCTGCACGCAAGAAAAACTTGGTAGAATATGGTTTCCGCTTACCTGCTGCCATGGATAATCGTCCGCTTACCTTTCAAGAATTTGAAGCAAAACAAAAGCAAACCATCTACGTAAGTGCCACTCCTGCCGATTACGAATTGGAGAAATCGGGCGGCGTGGTAGTCGAACAAATTATACGACCTACGGGATTACTTGACCCCGAAATTGAAGTTCGTCCCAGCAAAAACCAAATAGATGACCTTTTGGAAGAAATTGCCCTACGTGCCGAAAAGGACGAACGAACCCTTGTTACCACGCTTACCAAGCGTATGGCAGAGGAGTTAGATGTCTATTTAAAGAAAAACGGTGTGCGAAGCACCTACATTCACTCGGATGTAGATACCCTTGAGCGCGTGCAAATTTTAGAAGATTTGCGCAAAGGTTTGTACGATGTGCTTATTGGGGTCAATTTACTGCGTGAGGGCATTGACTTGCCCCAAGTATCGTTGGTAGCCATATTAGATGCCGACAAAGAAGGCTTTTTGCGCTCGCACCGCTCGCTTACTCAAACAGCAGGGCGTGCCGCCCGTAACTTAGAGGGTAAGGTATTGATGTACGCCGATACCATTACCGAAAGCATGCGCAAAACCATTGACGAGACCAACCGTCGCCGTAGCATTCAACAAGCGTACAACGAGGAGCACGGCATTACGCCCCGTGCCTTGAATAAAAAATCGGCGCATGCACTAAGCGGATACGATACTGCCACTGCTATTATTGATACTACTCCTACACCACTCACTGCCATAGCTGCCGACCCTGTGATTGAACACATGAGCAAGGCACAACTTGAAAAAGCCATTGCCACCACCAAAAAACGCATGTTAGAGGCGTCTAAAAACTTAGACTTTTTGCAAGCTGCCCAATACCGCGACGAGATGTTGCGGTTAGAGGATATGCTGGAACAAACCAAATAAAAGTTACAGCCGTTTTGTGGTATGCAACATCAACTAAATCAATTTAGCCAAAATTTCCGTAGCAGAGATGGAGTTTAATAATGTTACAGCACAGAGTTTTTGACCAAGGTCTTTGATGGAAGCACCTATGTGATATACTGATTCATCGACTATTAAAAATCTATCGTGACTACTTTTATTTACATGCACCGTTACTGGTGGATATTGGGTATGGTGTTTAGCTAAATCGTCCACGTAATTATCTATCACTACAATACGGTTCTTAGCTTGTTTTATAAATCTTGTCATTAAAACGTGCGCATCGTATATTTGATTAGCATGAAATATACCTTCTACAGGTGGCAAAGAAGTACAGACGATGCCCATCTCCTAAATAACACAGCATTTTTACTATTAACACGATAACCTACAGAAAGAATCATATCGAGATTATAAAACTGTGTCATATATTTTTTACCATCAGAGGCAGTTCGTTCCAAAATGGAACATACTGAAGCTTCTTCTAACTCTAGTGTTTCAAATATGTTTCGAATATGTTTTGTTACAGCAGGTCTCTTAACTCCAAATAGAACAGCTATCTGCTCCTGCGTTAACCACACAGTATCATTCTCCAAGCGTACTTCTAAACTAATTATATCATTAGGCTGATAAAGGATAATCTCAACTACGAACGCTTGAGACGGCATTCGCAGTGGTAATTTTAAATAAAACATCCCTACATCTAATCGCTGAAACAGGGCGGAATTTGAACATTTTATACAAATTCCGCCCTGTTATACGCTATAAGTGGGCGGTTTTTGAATATTTTTATCAAATTCCGCTCACTTATCGGGAAAAAAACCAACAGGTAGATAAAAAAATGTGAGACACCGTCTCACATTTTTAATCCTTAATACAACATACCAAATATCCACAGCGGGATTTTATTGCCTATGCCCACCTCTATATTATCGGCTACCACGTAACTGTTAGAAACATCGGCTATTTGATCAAATTTCTTTTTCTTACCCCCTACTTCCAGCAAGTACTTGTCATCTACCAGCACGTCACCTTTTGTAGGCATAGAAATTTTGTGGTTAAAAAGCATACTGGTAACAAATGTTTCTCGCACCGTTCCTATCTCTGAATCTGGCGATAAAGCGTACATCAAATTGGTATTATCAAACAATATTTTCTCAGGTTTTTGAAGCGCTTTCATGTTAGACGAGGTATCATAAAGTCGTCTAATGAGTGCTGCCTTTTGCAGTAAATCAAACATCCTATAAACACTATCGCGCGATGTTTCCAATTTAGTGGCTAAATGCGAAACATTCAGTGTAAAAGGTTTTTCCTCTGCCAAAACACCTAATAAAATCTTTATCTTATATACTAGTTCATATGAAATTTTCTCTACCGATGGCATTTCTACTTGAATAATGGTATTTATAACATTTTCAAGTCGTTGATAAAAACCATCCCCTTCCTCTTTGTAAAATGGATAATAACCACAATGCAAATAATTTTCAAAATGCTTTAACACCGGGATTTGAGCCTTAATGTGTGCAGCCAATACAGTATGTGTTTTAAAAATATCCTCTAACGACAAAGTTTGTAAAGTCGCCACGCCCTCCATCGCTAAGTATTCTCTAAAACTCAACCCTTGCAATGTATAAGACCTACATCTTCTTGACAAATCTGCCTCTGTTTGGCTTAGTTGCAACATAGAAGAACCCGTTATCACAATATTTAGTTTAGGGAAAGAATCGTATATTTCTTTTATTTCCCTATCCCAATTTACATATTTATGAACCTCATCTAAAAACAAATGCGTTACCCCATGCGCCACTAAATACTCTGCCAAATTCACCATGGTATGCGTAGTAAACCAAGAGTTGTCTGCAGAAGCATAAAACGCCTTAGTTACATCTGGGAATGTACGTTTTATATGCTGTAACAACATGGTTGTTTTACCCACCCCTTTAGAACCTTTTAGTAATAAAAGGCGATTCTTCCAATTGATTTCTGAATAGATATACCTTGTAAAATCTAATGAAACCTCTTCTAACAAATGTAAATAAATGGAATTTAATCTTTGCATAACTGTCGAATGGAAAAGTCAATTTACAGACTATTTTGTCGAATAGAAAAGACAAAATGACATAGCAAAGATAATAATTCTATCCAAATCTGCAAAATTGTCGAATAGAAAAGTCAATTTACATATCATTTTGTCGAATAAAAAAGTCAAAATAACAACAAAACCCGCCTTATAGCGGGTTTTGGACTATCATTTTATGTAAGGATTATGCAAACAGTAGGATGATGAATTGCGCGCAGATAATACGCAAGAACATGGTTAGCGGATAAACGGTAGAGTACGCTACGGCAGGTGCATCGTTGTTGGCAATAGAGCCTGAGTAGGCCAAAGCGGGTGGATTGGTACAGCTGCCCGAAATCATACCGATTAGGGTAAAGTAGTTAATCTTTAGCAAGCGACCAATGACACCGACAATAAGCGCTGGCACCATGGTAATAAGTACACCCGATAAAATCCAACGCAAGCCATCGGGCGACACTACCGTATCGACAAACTCGGCACCCGCCGAGATTCCCACACTTGCCAAGAAGAGAGAAATACCCATTTCGCGCAACATCAGGTTGGCACTCTGGGTGGTATAGGTGATTAGTTTAAGTCGATAGCCAAAACGACCCAACAAAATGGCTACAATAAGCGGACCACCTGCCAAACCTAATTTAGCCGGCATAGGCATATTGGGGAAATGAATGGGAATACTGCCCACCAAGATACCCACAAAAATACCCAAGAAAATGGTAATTAAGTGCGGTTCGTTAAGACGTTTTAGGGTATTACCCAACATTTTTTCTACCTTTCCGATAGCTTCTAAAGAACCTACCACCGTTACACGGTCGCCTACTTGCAAGTACAATTCGGGACGAGCCAACAGGTCGATACCCGAACGGTGTACACGTGTAATATTGACCCCATACACGCTACGCAATGCCAACGAACCAATGGTACGCCCATTGATATTACTTTGCGTTACCACAATGCGGCGCGACACCATGGTGTTTTCGCTATCCTCCCACTGGTATTCGATTTTCTTTCCTAAAAAAGTAGTAACCGCTTTTTCGTCCGCTTCATTGACAATAACCGATACAATATCACCTACTTGCAAAAGTGTTTCGTCCGAGGGGATACTTACTTCATTGCCATTAAACAAACGAGATGCAATAAACTGTCTACGAATCATGTGTTGACAAGTGGCCAAGGTACACCCTGCCAACGACTCGTTGGTAATCTTAATGGTAATCCAATTGGGGGTTTCATGGCTCTCTTTTTGTGCTTTAAGCGATGCTTCTTCTTTATCCAACTTGATTCGGAATACCAAACGCAAAATAATAAAGGTAAGCAAGATACCTATCACACCCATAGGGTACGCTACGGCATAACCCAACCCGATAGAAGGAATAGGACCTGCCAATTCGCCTGCCTCGCTTAGTTGGCGCAAGGCCTCTTGGGCGGCACCTAAGCCGGGGGTATTGGTAACAGCACCTTGCATAATACCCACCAACATGGGGATAGAAATTTCGCCATGGAAAATATAAAACAAAGAAAGAGTAACCCCTATACCCAATAAAATAAGCAAGCATGCCAAACTATTAAGTAGCATTCCCCCTTTTTTAAACGAGGTAAAGAAGCTGGGTCCTACCTGCAAACCAATAGAGAATATAAAAAGAATCAGCCCAAACTCTTTTACAAAGTGCATAATGTCGTGATCGACCGTAAAGCCAAAATGCCCTACTAAAATGCCCATAAACAGCACAAAAGTAACACCAAGGGAAACACTGCCAATTTTGATTTTGCCCAACAATACACCTGTTGCTATTACAAAAGCATAAATAAGCACGGCATGTGCTATGGAGTTACCAGTTAAAAGTTCGGTTAGCCAATTCATAATTTGTGTTTAAAATCTGGCGCAAAGTTAATAAAAATTGTTTAGTTGTTTAGGCGTTGAGACGATATTTTAAAGGCATAAAAAAGGGTTGACTACAAAAGCCAACCCCTTTTTATTACAATTAAATGGATTATTCAAAAATGTAACGAACGCCAAGAGCGATACCATAGAATCCCCAATCGTTGAATTCTACGTAACCATTAGCACCACGAATACCAATTACAGGACGATAATCCAACGATAGTTGAAGTGGGAACCAGAAGTTGTATTCGATACCAATACGACCGGCAACACCACCAAAACCACAAATCGCATAAAAGCCATAGAAACCAGCGTTAGCACCTACACCGGCATACCAGTTCCATGAACCTTTTTCATTCCAAGGAATTTCGTGGCCACCGGGGTTAATCCAATCGTAAGTAGCTGCTGCTGCCAAACCAAATCCACCACCATTAATAATAGGCAAACCTAACTCGGCAGAAATCATATTGGTATCGCCCAAAGAATGTTGGTATGAAACTTCCAAGTTACCACCTAAGCGAGCACCAATAGCACGTGGTTGTGCCACTGCAATAGCAGCAAATGCCGCCATAATAAATACAAGTAATCCAAATTTTTTCATTGTTATCTTTTTTAAATAAATTTATAAATCTGCACAAAAATAAACTATTTGCGCCAAATTACCATATAGTCTGCCAAGTAATGGCTCATTTTTAACATTTGCATTACATTTTAATAACAGAAGAAAGAACGATCGTTTGGTTTTCGTTCTAAGAATCTGTAACTCAATACAATTTCGTGCGATCCACCCGACACATCAACCAACGAAGAAATGCTCACATCGTAGCTATACGATAGGCTGAATCCGGCATAAGAACCACCTATGCAAATTTTAATGGCATCGTTCGATGTCAATCCCTCTTCGGGCGAATAGAAAGGGATACCACGATAGCCCACCCCTACCATAAAGTAGCGACGATGGTACATAGCATCTATGTCTATTTGATGGTACTGTCCCTGCCATTGGTACAAGGCAGCAAATGTAACGTCATCTTTGGGGTCGTATTTACCATGTCCCTTGGAGATAGGAATAAGTCCCGCTGCAAAAACGTTTAGTTTAAGGTGTTGCTTGGTTTCAGGTTGATCGGTAAACGAGATATTATTTCCTAACAATCTATCGGCGCTAATGCCGCCAAAGAAATAATCGTGCGTAAACATTACCGACACGGCAGCATCAAAACGTACCAGCGAGGTTTGTGTCGCCTGAAAAGCCGATTGCGGTAAAATAGAACCATCTATGGCTATTTGGTCGGTAAAAACCATGCGAGAGGGGTCGATGGTTCGGTAAAACAATCCTACCTGCAAACCGGGACGGAAGAACCACTTTTTGGTCATTTGCACCACATAGTTATATTGTATATTAAACTGCGTCTGTGACAGCATACCGCCCCCCTGCGAGGAATGCGATAGTACAGCTCCAAAAGAGGAGCGTATGGGATGAAAATATTGATCGTATCCCACCAATCCCGTTTGAGCGCCCTGAATGGACGACCATTGGTTACGATAGGTAGCGAAGACCCTGCCACCACCGGTATAACCGGCAAACGAGGGAGCTACAACGGTTGTAGCCGACCAAGGTTGTGAGAGCAGAAAGTCTTGCGCAGACACTACCGATGATAAGCACAAGATGACCAAAGCAACTTGAATTTTTCTTGCAAACTGTTTCATATCCTTAACCTCCCTATGCTTATCGAATTAATAAAATACTACCACCTTCTCGGAATGCCGTTCCATCCTTAAACCTACCCTCTGCCCTATACACGTACGATCCTTGCGCCGCAGGTTGTCCCAAATAGTAACCGTTCCAACCTTCGTATAAATCGTCGGTTGTAAATACCATATTGCCCCATTGGTTAAAGATTTCCAAATGGTAAATATCAACATTTCGTGCCACCGGATAGAAGAGGTCAAGACGACGTTCTTCTTCGCTATAGGTACCATCTATTTGTTGGCTTACATTGGGCGTAAAGGCTGTGGGGAAGACGATAAACGCTCCCTTGCCCACATGGATGTAATTTTCGTACGTCAACGTATCTTTACAGCCATTGACATCGGTTACAATAAAGTTAATATCGTATTCGCCGTCTTCGTAGTAGACGTGTATCGGATCTTTTTCGACAGACGAATGACCATCGCCAAAGTCCCAATAGTAGGATTCTACCCTGTCCGACTCGCTAAAGAAGTGGGCCTCGGCATTGGGCACATACAATTGGGTCGAAGAAACGGTAAAGGCAGCTGTGGGCGACGGCAATACCGTTACATACTTCTCTACTTTATCTGTTTTTCGTTTACCAACGGCTGTCAATGTCACCTTATAAACTCCGGCATCCTCAAAAATATGTTGCGGACTGCGCAAAGTAGACGCCTTGCCATCACCAAAGTCCCACACGTATTCGGCATCGCCAATGGTGATATTATCAAACAATACGGTTAATGGTTCGCAACCTTTATCGTTTTGCATGTTAAATCCGGCTACAGGCTCGTCAACGCTGCGCACTTGTACCTCGTCGTATGCTTCGCAATCATACCCTGTGAGGGTCCATCTAAAGGTATTGATACCTTCTGCCATTCCGGTTACATAGGTGTTGGGGCTGGTAGCATCCTCAAACTCGCCAGCTCCGGCTACTACCGTCCATTTGCCCTGAATAGAACTATTATTAAAGTTTCGTGCCGATAATCTGAAAATACCGTTGGTCGACACACCATCTTCGCCTGCATCTGCCAATGCTTGCAAACTGTGCGAAACCACATCGACTATGACGCTATTGCTACATTCGGCAAAAGAGACTTCCCAACGGAACTGATTGAGCACTTTGGTACTCAAATCGATGACATCCGTTACATTGCTATTAGGGGTAAGAACCTCTCCATCGCCAGCCACCAAGCTCCAACTTCCCTCACCAAAATCGGGAGCAGGAGCACGTAAAGTCATGAAGTCCTCGCAAATAGTTACATTAGTAGCCTCGGGTTGAGTAATACCCGGATTGTTGTTGGTAACATTAATGGTATCGTAGTTGAGGCAATAGCCATCGTATACATCCCAACGGAATTGGTTCACACCGAATAGCAAATCGTTTACGGCTGTTTGCGGATTTTCCAACTCAACAATTTGACCGGCACCCGATACCAACGACCACTTGTTCCATGCATTAGCTGTAGCAGCGGCAGCCATAGGTGTCGCATTCAATTGGGCATCGGTGGCACAATTTTGGGTGATAAAATCGACCCCGGCTTCTGCCAAAGGCAACGGACGAATCTGTACATATTGTTCGATGGGTTGTGCCTCTGCACAGTGGTTGTAAGGCACTACAGTAACGATACCACTTTGTGCATACTCGTTTATTTCGACCATAATGGTGCGCGAGTCTTGTCCTGAAACAATGGTATATCCTGTTGGAACTGACCATTTATAATGAGTGGCTCCTGCAACGGCTTGGTCGATGGACAAGAAGAACTGCTTACTATTGCTGCACACATACATGGGAGCAGTGATGGCACCTGTGGTAGCGATGGGGCTATCCACCGCCACTTGTATGGAGGTCTTATTGCCTTTACCACATTGATTCACACCATACACGCTGATTTCACCGTCTTTTGCATCGTTTGCCACCTCTACGGTAATCTGATTAGAGCCCAATCCACTGACGATAGCATAACCGTCGGGCAATTCCCATACATAATCTTCGGCATACTCAATAGCGGGGGTAGAATAGGTTACACTTGAGTTGCGACATACATTGCTGTACCCTTCTATCTTCTTCGCATCACGCGGAAGCAAGCCCACTACATTATTAATTTCAGTACCAAGTATTGTCTTACAACGTTCGCCCGAAGTGATGCTTTCAAACAAGAAGGTATTTTTATCTTGGTAGGTGGTATAGGTAACAACATCCTCTTCGGTAGTCATTTCATGTTCGTAGCGCAAACCGTTCATGTAGTAAACCACTTCCCATGGCGCACCGCCCGTTGCATGCAACGATACATTCAATGGCGTGGGTTCGCAAATATGCGAATCGATTACTACCGACAAGGTGGGATACCTATAGGCCGTAATTTCCAACGATTCGTTGAGTTCTTTCGAGCAATACGCATTAGAAACACGTGTAATGGTATACGTTTTTGTACCCTCTTGCAAAGGCGTAATGGCCAACGAATCGTGCGCCGCTGTAAAGGTGCCGTCTTGAATGGTTTGTCCGTCTACCATATAGGTAAGGTTCCAACCTCCCTCGTTGGCAAATACCACATCAACGTAGGCGGACTCGCCCAAACAACAATCCTTATCAGCCCCTAATATGGTAACATCGGGCACCATGTGCACTTCTACCTGTACCTCGCCAGAAACGATAGCCTCGCAACCCTTGGCATCTACTACCTTGATCAATGAGAAGACACAACTTTCGGTAGGTTGATGTTTAATTTCTACAAATCGGTCGTTAATGGTTTCGTTGTACACGTTTTTACCATCTGTATACTCGACAGTCCACGGAGCTACACCGGTTAAGTTAAGATGTAGGCTTACTTCATCGCCCTCACAAATAACGCCATTGCCCGACAAAGTGGCTGTCAAGGCTACCGGATCTTGTATAATAAAGGTGGTATCAATGGTACATTTGTTGGCATCTTGCATTACCAAACGATAGTTGCCTGCCACTAAATTAGATTGATCGTCCACGCCATCAACTACCCCAATACCCGTCCAAACATAGGTAAACGAAGGTGTTCCACCACTGGCTGTAATATCGATAGAGGCTGTATTTGCTCCATTACATACGTTTTGCTGAATAGAAGCTGCAAATTCTATAGGATTGGGTTGGGTTATATCTTGCAACAAATCGGTAGCCGGTTTACATCCGTTCTTATCCGAAATTTCGGCTTTATACCTACCTATACCCAAATCGTACACATTGTACACATCTGTTTTATCCAAGTTAGGTCCTGACCACGATATGCTGTAAGGCTCTGTACCACCGGTTACTTGGATATTAAGGCTACCATTTTCGTCTCCATAACAATCCAAAATGGTCTTGCTCGATGGCAATAGCGTCCACTCTACCGGTGTCTTTTCCTCAATATGGAAAACAATAGGTCCTACCTTATTTTTGTCATCTTTATCGCTTACATTTACTTCGTATGTGCCCGGTTCCAAATTGTAAATATTCATCTCTTGCGATGTAAAGCCGTTTGGTCCCGTCCATTTTGCACTATAAGGTAAGTTACCACCTTGTACGCGAAGTTCAATGTATCCTTTTTCGCCGTAACATTTGATGTTTTTTACAGTAGAAGATACTTGCATCGATTCCGGTTGATTGACATATATAGTCGTATCCAAACGACAGGTCCAATAATCTTCGACAATTAAATTATACCAACCTGCCGGCAACCCGGTTTGATCCTCTTTGTCTTCTTTGCCGTGTTGGATACCCGAACCTGACCATGTATATTTTAATGGCTGCGTTCCACCCGAAACGGTTACGTTGATTTCGCCGGTAGTAGCTCCATGTATATCGATGTGGGTTACATCCACCACGATGCTCATAGGCGTCGAACTATTGATGGTTGCCAAATCAGAATCAGTACATCCGTTGGCATCCACTACCACTAATTTATAGTTACCTTCTCCCAAGTTAGCAATTTGCGCTGTACCTTTGGCATATTCGACTTCGTTCTTATACCATGTGTATTGGTAATTGGGAGTACCTGCACCGGTAGGAATATTGGCGTAGGCAACGCCATCTTCTTTTCCGGAACACAATACGGTAGGAGCATCGATGGTGACGGTTAGAGGATTGGGTTCTACCACCTCTATTGTATCGCTCATTACACATAGGTTGCTGTCTATTACAGTAAAGGCATATTTATCGGCAGCAAGATTATCCAATTCCAATTGCGTTACACTAATGGTCTTAGTGCTATTTTCCCACTTGTACACATAGGGTGCAGTGCCGCCTACAGGCTGTGTTGCTACCACTTTACCCGTTGTTTCTCCATGACATTTTACATTCTCTGCCGAAATATCGAATAGTATAGGAGTACGTTTTTGCAGGGTATATACAGCACTTTCGGTACATCCGTTGGCATCTTTTGTTTCTACTCTGTACGTTTCGCCACTATGCAAAGTGGTTTGGTCTTCGGCATCTGCTACCAATCCCAATCCACCGGTCCAACTATAGCTGAAAGGAGCAGTACCTCCGTTTACGGTAATATCGATAGTTCCCTGTGTTTGTCCATAGCAGGCATTATCGGTAACTTTTCCTTCTATGCTTATAGCAGCTGTAGGTCCGTCAATGAGTTGGGTAAATGCTTGATTAACGCATCCCAAAGCATCCACAACGGTTACATTATAGGTACCAGCTCCCAAATTAACGGCATACGAAGAATCGGCAGGTTGTACCAACACATCCGGTCCATTCCATGTAACGGCATAGGGAGCCAAGCCGCCTTCTATCGACAATCGAATAGAAGCATCTTTATCGCCAAAGCAAGATACATGATACTGAGAGAAAATATCAATGGCTGCTACTTGAATTGCATCAGGCTCGGTTATGATATAATTGGAGGTATGGGTAGCCCCTGCTCCATCTGTTACCAACAAGGTATACTCGTCGGCAGGAAGAGAAGCAATGTTCTTTGCTGTCGATGTATAACCATTTACGGATGACCATTGGTACGTATAGTTACCATCACCGCCTTCTACTTGTGTAATCTCAATGCTTCCGGTTGACTCGCCATGACATTGCACCGGTGTTACTGTAACTGTAACGTTAATATCTTCGTTTTGCGCAATGTTAATAGGAGTCGTGTGTAAACAACCTTGCGCATCTTTTACTTCCAATAAATAGTTACCCGCTACTAAACCGGTTAGTACATCTTGCCCTTGGTGTGCCGCAGTGATACCGGGTCCCATCCAATGGTAATCGTATTGTGCAGTTCCACCTGTAACGGTTACATGGATAGCACCTGTTGCTTGACCTTTAACCGCTACATCATCTTTTACATAGGTAATGGTTAATGCATCGGGCTGTGTAATTTCCAATATATCCGACCATACAAAGCAGCCATTGGCATCGGTTACTTTTACACGATAGCTACCTACGTCCAAGTGATTTAGCGAAGAAGCTGTGACTATTTCTGTATTGGTTGCCACATCTATCCAGCTGTAGGTGTAGGCAGGCGTTCCACCTGTAGCCACAACAGCAGCAGTACCGTTCTTACTATCGTAGCATGTTACGTTAGTGGTTTGAGTGGTTATTTGCAATGCAGTTGGTTCTTTTAACGTAATGGTTGACGGACGCACACATCCCAAAGCATCGGTTACCTCTAAATTATAGGTACCGGCAGGCAATGATTGTTTCATGTCCACCTGATAGGTATCTCCCGATTCTACATGCGTCCATTGGTACGAGTAGGGAGCTTTACCGCCTGTTACATTAGCAGTAATGGTAGCATCGTTTGCTTGGAAGCAGGTAACATCAGTACCTTCTGCAACTACATTCAATACGGCAGGTTCTTCTAACAAGAAGTCGTGTTCGATGCTGCATTTTGCCGTTGCATCGGTTACAATTACCTTATAAGAACCTGACACCAAATTATCTTGCATAGGATTGGTAGGATCTAACACTCCCGATCCTACCCATGCATAACTATAAGGAGCTGTACCACCAGTTACACCAACATGAATGCTTCCATCACTGTCGCCAGCACACTTATTGGCCACCACATCCATTTGTGCAAACGACAGCGGTGCCGCCGGTTGGGTAACCTCGCGTGACAAGGTAGCCGTACAACCATTAGCATCTTCGATATGGGCAGTATACAGACCTTTGCCTAATTGCATGGCAGTCATCCTGTCGGCAGACAATTGACTTGCCTCGTCCAATCCGGGCCATGTCACTGTATAAGGCATGGTGCCCCCACCCACAGTAATATCAATATGTGCTGTTTCATCGCCATAACAATCTACCGTCAAGTCGGTGCTGGCATCGGCACTCACTTCCAATAACAAAGGTTCGGTTACTTTGTATTTATCTTCAAATACATTTCCCTTGGCGTCGACTAACTTAAAGGCATAAGTCCCTGCCGGAATACCGGTAAGGTCTTTTTCGGTTGTCACTGTTCCGTCGGGTTTTGTCCATTGCATTAACGCATAGGGATATTCGCCACCACTAATGGTCAAACGAATAAACGCATCACTACCACCGTTACAGCTTACGTGTTTAATGGTATCTGCCACAACAAAAGGCGATGGTTCTGTAAGGGTAACAGCAATCTGAGCCGAACAACCCATTGCATCGATGACAGTAATGTAGTAGTTGCCTGCCAATAGGTGTTCTTGTTTTGCATCAGGTGTAAGCGATGTATTATTGGAGAAACTATTTCCTGTCCACATAAACTCGTAGGGTGCAGTACCACCGGTTGCCAATACCTCTATCTTGCCTGTACTTGCACCTGTT
Organism: Paludibacteraceae bacterium; assembly: GCA_017508305.1. Taxonomy (GTDB): domain Bacteria; phylum Bacteroidota; class Bacteroidia; order Bacteroidales; family Paludibacteraceae; genus Enterocola. The sequence goes on from JAFVZF010000052.1 coordinate 15,311, forward strand.
ATATCGATATCCGTTTTATCGACCAACGACAATCGAAGTGGGTGCTCGGGCGCTGTAATGGTAACGTCTTTGCTGACAGTACAATCATGGTCGTCGGTAATCACACAACGATATTGTCCTCCCCCTAAATCGGCTATTTCTGAATCTTCGCTAATCGCTGTATTTAGATCCATCATATTGTACCACTTGTATTGGTAGGGGGCAGTACCTGTTCCACTAATGGGTTCTACCCTTGCCGATCCTGTCGAACCGTTAAAACATTTTGCATCCGTAAAGAACATGGCTGCATCCAACACCAAAGGTTCGGTAATTTGAGCCGATGCGGTACGTTGACAACCTACAGAGTCTACCACCGTATAATTATAGGTACCTACGGGCAAGTTTTGAATGTACGAATGCGAATAGACAGTACCCGACTCTTGATGAACAAATGTTTGTTGATAAGGCAATCGGCCGCCAGTTACTTCGGCTCTTACAGTACCGTCATTATCACCATTACAAGTAATATCGGTATCAATCAATCCGGCTTTTAGTCGTTCTATCTCCAAGGTTTTTGACATCATTACCTTACAACCGGCTTCGTATCCTGCTACCTGCACTTGTGCGTGTTGCACATGGATAGCAGGGAAATCCAAATCGCCCCCTGTGCCTTTTATTCTGCTTTGAGGAACACCATTAATGGTTAGTTCGTACTCTACGTTGGGTTCGGTATTTTTTAGGCGAACTGCATTCTCGCCATTATCGCAAAACAATGTAATATCAGATACTTGTGCAATATTGGCAATGGTAAACGATTTTGTTTTCTCGCTCGTACATATTTCCACCCCATTTTCTATATATGCGTAGTGGGCTTTTACTGCATATATATTATCTTCTGGCAATAGATTTGGATAAATTTCGGCAGTTCCATCTCCATTGTCTTTAAAGGCAGCTGATGCAGATGCAGGAATAAATTCGTATTGTACATTTGCTGTTTTATTAGCCGCAATAGGCCATGCCGTTTCGTAACCACATATTACCATATTATCGTCAAAACCACCAAAGTCTACTGCTTCATTTAAAATGGTAAATCGTTTAGAAAGCGTAGATTCGCAAGTCTGATCATTGCCAAATTGGTCGGTATAGGTTTCTACATAATGGTAGGTAACATCGTAAGAGGTATTGAAATCACCTTGGGTCAAATCGACATCAGCGTACCCTTCTCTGCCTGCAACATTGGTCAAGAAAGAGGGACCGGTAAAGAATCCTTCTCCATTGTCA
>JAFVZF010000053.1 GCA_017508305.1 Paludibacteraceae bacterium
CTAAAAAGTTTAGTGGAGCGAGTTTACGCCAATTGCGAACCTTACCGCAAAAGAATGCAAGAGGCTGGCGTAACTCCGGCAGATATCAACTCCATTGATGACATTGTAAAATTACCATTTACCTCCAAGAAAGATTTGCGCGACTACTATCCTTGGGGATTGCTTTCGGTACCCTTGTCGGATATTGTGCGTATTCATGCCTCGTCAGGAACAACAGGCAAACCCATTGTGGCTGGTTATACCAAAGGTGATTTGCAAATTTGGGAAGAAGTAGGGGCACGCTGTTTGGCTGCCTTTGGCATGGATAAAAACGATGTTTTTCATGTGTCATACGGCTACGGTTTGTTTACCGGCGGTTTGGGTGCACATGGTGCAGGTCAAAACTTGGGTGCAACCGTTATCCCGATGTCGGTAGGTAATACCGAAAAACAATTGCTGATGATGCACGACTTGGGCGCTACTGCTATTGCTTGTACACCATCGTATGCGTTGTATCTAACCGAAGCCTTAGAAAAGTCGGGTATTCCACGCGAAGAATTTAAACTACGTGTCGGTGTATTTGGCGCCGAACCTTGGACCGAAGCCATGCGTAAAGAGATTGAACAACGTATGGGTATCAAGGCATACGACATTTACGGTCTTACCGAAATTATAGGTCCGGGAGTGGGACATGAATGCGAATTTCAATGTGGTACGCACTTGCACGACGACCATTTCTACCCTGAAATCATCGATCCCGAAACGGGCGAATCATTGCCAGAAGGTTCGACAGGCGAGTTGGTGTTTACCACCCTTACCAAAGAGGGTATGCCTCTTATTCGTTTCCGTACCCGCGACCTTACCCGTCTTATCTACGACAAATGCCAATGCGGACGTACCACCGTTCGTATGGAAAAAATCTTGGGTCGTAGCGACGATATGCTTATTATTCGTGGCGTTAATGTATTCCCATCGCAAGTAGAAGCTGTGCTTTGCGAAATGGAAGAAGTAGAACCCCACTTCTTTATTACGGTAGATCGTGTAAACAATACAGATACCTTTGATATTCAAGTAGAAGTGAAAGAACAATATTATACCGATGATATGAAGGGCATGATTAAACTGCAAAAGAAGGTGGTAAGCAAATTGCAAAGTGTTATCGGTATTTCGCCTAACATTATTTTGTCTGAGCCCCGTTCTATCGAACGTAGTCAAGGCAAGGCAAAACGTGTATTGGATAAACGTAAATTTCAATAATCCTAAAAATAAAGACCTATGATTACCAAACAATTGTCTATTTTTTTGGAAAATAAAACCGGTCGATTAAACGATGTGGCAAAAATTTTGTCGCAATCGTCTATCAATATGAAAGCCTTTAGCATCGCCGACAATACCGATTTTGGTATTTTGCGTGTATTGGTATCGGACACCGACAAAGCCTATCAGATACTAAAGGAAAATGGTTTTGCCGTTAAAACTACTGATGTGTTAACATTGCATGTGGACAATACGCCCGGTTCTTTGTATGCAGTGCTTGATTTATTGGCTACTGCTAATATTTACATCGAGTATATGTATGCTTTCTCCGAAGGCGATACAGCCAGCGTGGCTATTCGTCCCGATAACCTTGCCGCCGCTGTTGAGGTATTGAAACAAAACAATATTCAATGAAACGACCTCTTATTTTTATAACCAATGACGATGGTATCGAAGCCAGAGGTATTCATTCTTTGGTCGATGCAGTTCGTCATTTGGGCGATGTGGTGGTGGTAGCTCCGGACGGACCGCGTTCGGCGCAATCCAGTGCCATTACCGTCAATACCCATTTGCGCTATTGGAAACATTTGGAAAAAGACGGTTTGGTAATGTATCGTTGCAATGGAACGCCTTGCGATTGTGTTAAGTTGGCGTTGTATACCATTTTAGACCGTCAGCCCGATGTGATATTGGCAGGTATTAACCATGGTACCAATGCTGCTATCAATGTGCTTTATTCGGGCACCATGGGGGCAGTGTTTGAAGGCTGTACCGAAGGTATTCCGGCAGTGGGTTTTTCGTTGGATAGCCACGACCCCCGTGCCGATTTTTCGGAGGCAGTTCGTTATGCTGTGCAAATTACGCAAAAGGTATTAAAAGAAGGTTTGCCCAAGGATATTTGCCTCAATGTGAATATTCCTTTGGGTGAAAAACTAAAAGGCATGCGTGTGTGCCGCCAATGCTATGGTCGTTGGAACGAGCGTTTTGTTTGCCGTCAAGATCCCGGTGGTAACAACTACTATTGGCTAACAGGCGAATTTCTCAATTTAGAGCCCGAGGCTACCGATACCGACCAATATGCCATGGATCATGGCTACGTAGCAATTGTGCCATGTCAAGTTGATTTTACGCATTACCCTTCGGTGCAACAATTAGCGCAGTGGAATGAAGAGGGTTAATTTAAATCGTTTTTGGATAGGTTTTTTGCCTTGTCTTTTGTTGCCCTTGCTCATGTTTGTGGCAACGTGGACGGCTGTGTCTAAAGCTCCACTGTCCGAGGTGTATTTGTGGATGCAGGCTCCGGTTTTTATGCAATACTTGCTGTTTTGTATGTTGCCCGATTTGATTCTTTTGTTTTGGGGCTACAAATCGGATAGCTTTCAGTTTTGCAGGGGCGGAGTGTTAGGACTGACTCCCTATTTGTGCCTACTTTTTTACCTATTTACTTAATATGCGTTACTATCTGATAGCAGGCGAACCTTCGGGCGATATACATGGTGCCAATCTCATGCGTTCGCTTAAAAAAGTAGATGCCGAGGCTGCGTTTCGCTACTATGGTGGCGATAAGATGCAGGCAGAAGGAGGGGTGTTGGTGCGTCACTATCGTGATACTGCCGTTATGGGTTTTGTGCGGGTCTTGACGCACTTGCCGACTATTGTACGCAATATCAAGCATTGCCGCGCAGATATAGCGGCTTATCGTCCGGATGCAGTTATTCTAATCGATTATCCGGGGTTTAATCTGAAAATAGCCAAGTACGTTAAAACGGTACTCCACTTGCCAGTGTACTACTATATACCACCCAAAATCTGGGCATGGAAAGAAGGACGTATCAAGCAAATAAAAAAATACATCGACAGGGTGTATGCCATCTTTCCTTTTGAGGTAGATTTCTATGCTAAACATGGGATTGAAGCCATATATGTTGGTAATCCTTCGGTTCAGACGGTACGGATGGGACAAGTAGGTTTACCTGCGCGAGAAGCATTTTTGCAACAAAACCATTTGTCCGATAAACCGCTGATTGCTTTGTTGCCGGGTAGTAGAAAACAAGAGGTGGTAGATAGTATAAAGGTGTTTTCGCAATTAAAGCAGTCGGATTTTGAGGGATACCAGCTGGTGTTAGCAGCAACATCTGCCGTTTCGCCAGCTTTATATGTAGAGTTGCCGAGTCATATACAGGTAGTGTACGATCAAACCTATCCTTTACTTACGCATGCAGTTGCGGGAGCTATCAACTCAGGAACAGCTACTTTAGAAACAGCCTTATTTAAATTGCCACAGGTGGTTTGTTATGGCGTTAAGTTTTCGCGCATAGCCTTGCTTCTAAAGCCATTGTTGATTAAAATACCTTACGTCTCTTTGGTTAATATCATCGCTCAAAAGGAGGTGGTAAAAGAACTTTTGGGACATCATTTTAAAGCTACCGCATTAACCCAAGAATTACAACGTTTATTACACGATAAAGCCTACAGAAACCGTATTTTAGCCCATTACGATGCCGTGGCTCAGTCGTTAGGCACCGCCGTAGCGTCCGATACAGCAGCGAAGGATATGGTTGAAAGTCGATTAGTCGATTAGTCGATTAGTCCGAGCGCAGCGAGTTTGAAAGTAATAAAGGAGAAACAAAAAGACCAAAGTTCCAACGAACTTTGGTCTTTTTGTATGTATATATCATCTATTATTCTACTACACCTGCTAATTCGGGGTCTACTAAGATACGACCGCAGTGTTCGCAAACGATGATTTTTTTGCGCAAGCGAATGTCCAATTGACGTTGTGCAGGGATCTTGTTAAAGCAGCCGCCGCATGCATCACGTTCAATGTACACCACTGCCAAACCGTTACGTGCATTTTTGCGGATGCGTTTAAACGCTTGCAATAAACGAGGTTCGATTTTGGTTTCAATGTTTTTGGCTTCTTCGCGCAAGCGTTCTACTTCTTGTTTTGTTTCTACAATGATGCTGTCCAATTCTTCTTTCTTTTCGGTAAGAATCGCTGTTTTTTCAGCGATAGCAGCATTGGTTTTTTCTTGCTCTTCTTTCTGGCGTTCAATCATGGCGTTGCATTCGCGAATTCTTTTTTCTGCCAATTCAATTTCAAGGCTTTCGTATTCTACCTCTTTGCTTAGGTGGTCAAATTCGCGGTTGTTGCGTACGTTGTTAAGTTGTTCTTGGAAGCGGGCACGGTTAGCGGTGGATGTAGCAATGGCTTCGTTGTATTTGACAATTTCTGCCTGTAGATTGCTAATTTCGCTTTCGTAGTTTTGTACACGTGTTTGCAAGCCCATAATTTCGTCTTCTAAGTCTTGTACTTCGCCGGGAAGTTCGCCACGCAAGATGGTGTACTTGTCAATTTCCGACATAATGGTTTGCAAGGTGTACAATGCTTTCAATCTTTCTTCTACCGAGATGTCGGTAGTTTCAACTTTTTTTTCTGCCATATAGAATAAGTTTTATAAACAGTTAATAGGACTCTTGTCGTGCTCAGACAAGTGAAGGGCAAAGGTAGGGATTTTTTTTGAAAGTATACTAAAAAAAATCTCTTTTGTGCCTATTTCCGACTCAAAATGACCGATATCTGCCAATAATATTTTGTGTTCCGCTTTGTAAAATTCGTGGTGCTTTATATCACCACATACAAAAGCATCAGCTTTCGCTTTTATAGCATCCTCAATAAGAAAAGCTCCACTGCCTCCGCATAATGCAACCTTGTTAATGGGTTTGTTCAAGGGGTCGGAACATCTAACGTAGGTTAAACCAAACGTCTTTTTAAGCAAACCAATAAATTCGTTTTCGCTTATGGGGGCTGGAAAATCGCCTATTGTTCCGTACGATGCAGAGCCATCTGTTTGTAAGTACGCCATGTTTTGTATGCCCAATTTTTGTCCAAGCATCCAACTAATACCTCCTTGTACCTTGTCGAGTGGAGTATGGTTGCAATAAATGGCAATGTTGTTCAAAATGGCGATGCGTACGCAACGCTCTATATAGGTATTATGACTAATTTGTTTAAGCCCATGAAACAACAGTGGGTGGTGCGCTACAATTACGTTGCAATTTTTAGCGATGGCTTCTTGTAAACTCTTTTCGGTTATATCAAAGCAAATCAGCACGCCTGTTACGGGTGCATCGTTGTTATCAATTTGCAAACCCGAATTATCCCAACTATCTTGTAGCGATAGTGGGGCAAATTCGTTTAGTATGTCGCAAAGTTGATGTGTCGTCATAAGAGTTGTTTAGGCGTTTATTCAATGCTTCGCATTTCATGAAGTTGCTCCCGCTCGGCAATGATTAAGCAAGCTTATCATTGCTCTCGCTTACTCGCAACTTTAGTCGTTTAGTTGCTTGTTGCTTCGCAACGTTAAATCGCAGAATCGTTAAATCGTAATAAATATACGATGATCCATCGATTCAACGATTAAACGATTAGTCGATTATTCGGGCTTCGCCCTCATGAAGTTGCTTCCGCTCGGCATAGCCAAGTAAACTTGTCTCTGCTCTCGCTTACTCGCAACTTTCACCGATTCACCGTGAGCGTAGCGAACTTATTTCTTATAAAGTACCATGGTCGATGAGGCGGGTACAGGTAGGTAATTTTTGTTCCAGTTAAAAATACCATTCAATCGTACTTCTTCGCCGTTGCAAGCTACCGTCCAGTTATCTTGTGGAATGTTTAGGTTAATGGGATGGCGATTGCCATTGTGCACTACCAAAATGCGGTTCCAAGTATCGCCGTTAGCATTGTTCTCGATGACATAAGCTACAACGCATGCTTGTCCTGTGTACAAGAAGTGCAAGTTTTGTTGCAACATAGCAGTAGTAGGCATTCTAAAGGCCGGATGTGCTTTGCGTAGTTCAATCAACCCTTTGTAGTAATTGAACATGGGTTCTTCTTTGTACTTTAAATTCCAGTTAATTTGGTTGATGCTGTCGGGCGATTGGTAGGTATTGTGTACACCTTGTTTGTTACGCATAATTTCTTCGCCGGCATAGATAAAAGGAATGCCTTGCGAAAGAAGGATAACGCTTTGTGCCAAACGGTTGTAACGACGCATTTCTTGGGGAGAACTGCCGTAAGGAGCCGAGTAGGCAATCTTATCGTTTAAGCACATATCATCGTGACACGATACGTAGTTGATTACTTGCGATGGCTCTGCAGCGTATGGGTTATGCGAGTAATTAACCAAACCATAATGGATGCTGTCGTGTTGAGTAGCAGCTACGGCTCCAAATTTGATGGTTTCGTCATACCCTTGGTTGCCACATGCAAAGGCAGGTTCTTTGGCATTTGCCCAACCCCCACGCAAACCGTCGCGGATGTCATCGCTAAATACAGCAATGCCGGGCATGCGATTAACGTGTTGTTTTACAGCTCGTTCTTCGTATGGAAGCGGAGAGTCGGCTGCTGTCCAACCTTCGCCATAAATCAATAAAGTGGGGTCTATTTCGTTTAACGCTTTGCGAATTTCGTTCATGGTCGTGATGTCGTGAATAGCCATTAGGTCAAAACGGAAACCATCAATGTGGTATTCTTTTGCCCAATATTGTAGCGATTCGATGATGTAGCGACGTACCATGGCGCGTTCGGAAGCTGTCTCGTTGCCGCAACCCGATGCGTTAGAGTAGCTGCCATCGGGATTTTGACGGTAGTAGTAGCCGGGAACGGTATGGGTAAAGCACGACCATTCTACCGCACGGGTGTGGTTGTACACTACGTCCATAATTACACGGATGCCGTTCTTGTGCAAGGTTTGTACCAATTGCTTAATCTCCTTGATACGGCAAATGGGGTCGTATGGGTTGGTAGAGTAGCTGCCTTCGGGTACGTTAAAGTTGGCAGGTTCATATCCCCAATTGTACTTGTTTTCTTCCAATTTTGTTTCGTCGATCGAGGCAAAATCGAATACGGGTAGCAAGTGTACGTGGGTAACTCCCAACTCTTTTAGGTGGTCTAAACCGGTAGCTTGACCATGGCTATTTTTAGTACCCTCTTCGGTAAATGCTAAGAATTTTCCTTTGTTTTTCATGCCTGAGTTAGGCGATACCGAAAAGTCACGTACGTGCACCTCATATAGAACAATGTCGGTAAAGTTCTTTTGTGCCGGACGAACATCGTTTTCCCATCCTTCGGGATTGGTATCTGCCATATCGATAATGGCTCCGCGAAGGGCGTTGACACCTACGGCTTTGGCATAACCACCAACGGTTTCCATCAGCCATTGGCCTTCGTGGTATACTTGGAAAGTATAGAATTGTCCTTTTAAGTCGCCTTTAAAGGTAGCTTCCCATACACCATCGCCCACGTATTTCATCATTTTGGTATCCAAACGATTACCTCCCATGCCTTCGGCATACAAATGCACTTGTGCGCTATCAGCTTCGGGCGACCAAAGTTTAAAGACGGTTTCTTCTGCCGAATAAACGTATTCTAAATCCGTGCCGGTATATTCGGGGTATTCGTTGTACGAGTTGTATTTTTGAGGAGTTTTATCGCATGCTGTCATAACAGTAATCAAAGTGAAAGTAAGTACTAATAGTTTTTTTAAGTTCATGGTGTTTGATTTGAAAAAGGTAAATAATGGTTGTTAATGCGTAAATGGTTTATTCATAGGCATCTAATTTGGCATATATCGGACAAAAATACAAAAGATTGTCAACAAATGCAATATTCTGCAAAAAAATGTCTGTAAACCCTTTTATAAGTCGATTATTTTGTAAATTTGTCAAGAGCGATAATTTTTATCATTATGGAGTTATATCACTATTGGTTAATTATTTCGGTGTTGTTGGTTATTGTAGAAATAGTAACCGCAGGCTTTGGAATTGTATGCTTTGCAGTTGGAACACTGTCGGGGGCATTGGTGGCTTATTTAGGGTATTCGTTCGATTGGCAGATGGTGAGTTTTGCCATCGGCTCGCTATTGGCATTTGTGTTTATCAGACCATTGGCTTTAAAATACCTTACTAAGAAACAACAATACGTGCCTATGAATGTGCAGGCACTGGTAGGGATGAAAGGGGTTGTAACCGAAGAGATAAACCCTGCCAAACATACCGGTCGCGTGGCCGTAAATGGAGACGATTGGAAAGCAGTGGTAGTCGATGATACGATTATTCCGGTAGGTACTAATATTACTGTCATTAAGCAAGATAGCTTGGTATTGACTGTCGAATGCTAATGCCCCTTTCTTCTTTTTTGCTCTCGCTTACTTGTAACTTTAAAACGATTAACCCAATTACTAAATATTATGAGTGCTTTTTCTGTAATTTTAATGGTAGTGGCTGCATTGGTCATTATCTACATTTTGAATGGTATTAAAATTGTATCACAATCGGAGACCATGATTGTAGAACGCTTGGGACGTTATCATCGTACGTTGCAAGCCGGTATTAACGTCATCTTACCCATAGTAGAAAGACCCAAAGAAACCATTTCGCGTCTGAATACAGGCGCGCTTCGCATGGTAAGTCGCATTGATTTGCGCGAACAAGTATACGACTTTGATAAGCAAAGCGTGATTACCAAGGACAATGTAATGACCGAAATCAACGCCTTGTTGTATTTTCAAATTGTCGATCCTGTTAAGTCGGTTTACGAAATCAAAAACCTGCCCATGGCGATAGAAAAACTGACCCAAACCACGCTTCGTAACGTGGTGGGTGAGATGGAATTGGACGAAACTCTTACCTCGCGCGATACCATCAATTCCAAACTGCGCAATGTATTGGACGAAGCTACCAATAAATGGGGTGTAAAAGTAAATCGTGTCGAGTTGCAAGACATTACACCTCCCGAAAGTATTCGTTTTGCCATGGAAAAACAAATGCAGGCAGAACGCGATCGTCGTGCCGAAATTCTTAAAGCCGAAGGCGAAAAACAATCGGCAATTCTAAAGTCGGAAGGTGAAAAGGCTGCCGAAATCAATGCTGCAGAGGCGGAAAAACAAGCCAAGATTTTAAAAGCACAAGGGCAAGCCGAAGCGCAAATCTTGCAAGCCGAAGCCGAAGCAAAAGCCATTGCTCAAGTGTCGGCAGCTGTAGCAGCCAAGGGTTCTGATCCGGTTCAATATTTGTTGGCAATCAAATACATCGACGGCTTAAAAGAAATGGTATCCGGCAAAGACAACAAAACCGTTTATTTGCCTTACGAAGCCAGCAGTATGCTAAGTTCGTTGGGAGGAATTAAAGAGATGTTTAATAAATAATTATTCTAATTGGTGACTTTGTCGTTGCACTAGAAATACAATAAAAAATTTTATAAAACTGCACTTGACGTAATGTCAGGTGCAGTTTTCTTTATGTATTAATTTAATCATTAAGATATAACAAGTATGCAAGGAAATAGTTCAATTATTGTAACAATGTTTGAAGAATTGTTAGCAAGGAATAAGAGAAAAAAATGCACAAGGAATGGTCTATTTTCATTTATGGAAGATATGATAGAACAACAAAAGATTTTAGGAAGGATACGCACATCGGAAACATATACTGCTTCTCTTTATAGTTTTAAGCGTTTTAGAAAAAATAAAGATGTGGCATTGGACGAGATGGATACCGATATGATGGTGGCATACGAAGTGTATTTGAGAAACTGCGGAGTGAGTCTTAATACTTCTTCGTTTTATATGCGCAATCTTAGGGCAGTGTATAATAGGGCAGTGGAAAAGGAACTTACATTGCAACGATACCC
>JAFVZF010000054.1 GCA_017508305.1 Paludibacteraceae bacterium
AGGGAACGCTTCCCTCGCCTGCTTACAACAAGAACGAAGAAGGTGTCATCGTAGTAACCATAGAAGTAAATGCTGCAGGTACCGTTATTTCGGCTCGTGCCGGAGCAGCAGGAACCACTATTGGCGATGCCTCCATGCGCCGCGATGCTGAGCAAGCGGCGCTAAGAGCCAAATTCAATGGCATTAGTGGTAGCACCATACAAACAGGAACCATAACCTATCGATACAAATTAAACTAACTATATGAGCGACCAACGTTACAACCTACGCGGCGTATCAGCATCCAAAGAAGATGTGCACAACGCCATTAAAAACATTGACAAAGGGCTATATCCCAAAGCATTTTGCAAAATCATTCCCGATATTTTGGGAGGCGATAGCGAGTATTGCAACATCATGCACGCTGACGGAGCCGGCACCAAATCGTCGCTTGCCTATCTTTATTGGAAAGAAACAGGCGATTTATCCGTATGGAAAGGCATTGCACAAGATGCACTCATTATGAATATCGACGATTTGCTATGCGTCGGAGCGGTAGACAATATTTTGGTTTCATCGACCATTGGCCGCAACAAACTCCTTATTCCGGGCGAGGTAATCTCTGCCATCATTAACGGAACGGACGAATTATTAGCCGAATTGCGCGAAATGGGCATTGGCGTATACGCTACAGGAGGCGAAACAGCCGATGTAGGTGATTTGGTTCGTACGATTATTGTTGACAGTACAGTAACATGCCGCATGAAACGCAGCGACGTTATCAATAATGCCAACATTAAGCCCGGCAATGTTATTGTTGGTCTTGCCTCGTTTGGACAAGCTACCTACGAAAAATCATACAATGGTGGCATGGGAAGCAATGGTTTAACCTCGGCTCGTCACGACGTCTTTGCTAACTATTTGGCAAAAAAATACCCCGAAAGTTACGATGCCTCAGTACCTGCCGAATTGGTTTATTCGGGCGGTTTACAATTAACTGACAGCGTAGAAGGTTCGCCCATCGATGCCGGCAAATTAGTTTTATCGCCCACCCGCACGTATGCCCCTGTCGTAAAAAAATTGTTAGACGAGCTACGTCCGCATATTGACGGCATGGTTCACTGCTCTGGCGGTGCACAGACCAAAGTATTGCATTTTGTAGAAAACGTACATGTTATTAAAGACAACCTATTCCCTGTTCCTCCTTTGTTCAAAACCATACAAGAACAAAGCGAAACCGATTGGAAAGAGATGTACAAAGTTTTCAACATGGGACATCGTTTAGAAGTTTACCTCGATGCTCAATATGCCGAAAAGGTAATTGAAATTTCCAAATCATTTGGCATTGATGCCCAAATTATTGGTCGCATCGAAAAAAGCGACCATACGCACCTGACCATCCAAAGCGAATTTGGTACGTTTACTTATTAAGTCGAAAGTTGCGAGTAAGCGAGAGCAGAAGCAATGTTTACATTGATTATGCCGAGCGTGAGCAACTTCATGAGGGCGAAGCCCGAATAAAGTCAAAAGTTGCGAGTAATTAGGAATTTTTCGAGTAGCGAGAGCAGAAGCAATGTTTACATTGATTATGCCGAGTCACGAGAAAAATCATGAAATGCGCAGCATTGAATAATTAGGAATTTTTGTGCGAGGTGAGCGCGCAGCCCGAATTATCTTTAAATTGATGAATCGTTGAAACGTTAAATCGTTAAAAAATCGCCTAAACGACTAAACGACTAAACGATTTAACGATTACTCAATAAGAAATAACCTTCGATTAGTCGATTCACCGATTAGTCGATTATTCACATTCGTTCATCAATTCGTCACCGATTAGTCAATAACACATGGCCGAAAGTTCATTATTAGAAAAAATAGAAGGTTTATACCACAAGTTTGACGAGGTATCGACACTCATTACAGACCCATCTGTAATAGCCGATATGCGCCGTTTTGTCAAGCTCAACAAAGAATACCGCGACTTAGAGCAGATTGTCAATGCCGGCAATCGCTACAAGACACTTTTAGCACACATAGCCGAGGCAAAAGAGCTACTACAAACAGAAAGCGATGCCGATTTGCGCGACATGGCAAAAGCAGAATTGGACGAATTAGAACCACAAGTAGCTCCTTTAGAAGAAGAAATTAAACTATTGCTTATTCCTGCCGATCCCGAAGACGCCAAAAATGCCATTGTCGAAATTAGAGGTGGCACAGGAGGCGACGAAGCGGCTATTTTTGCCGGCGACTTGTTTAAAATGTACAGCAAATATTGTGAGCTAAAAGGCTGGCGAGTAGAGGTAACCTCTGTAAACGAGGGCACTGCAGGTGGCTACAAGGAAATTGTATTCAATGTAAGTGGCGAAAATGTATACGGCACTATGAAATACGAATCGGGCGTACACCGTGTACAGCGAGTTCCTGCTACCGAAACGCAAGGTCGTGTACACACATCGGCTGCTACCGTTGCAGTACTGCCCGAAGCAGACGAATTTGATGTAGAAATCAACGAGGGAGAAATCAAATGGGACACATTCCGTTCCAGTGGTGCAGGAGGACAAAATGTCAACAAGGTAGAATCGGGCGTGCGCTTGCGCTACATGTGGAAAAATCCTGTTACAGGAGTGGTCGAAGAAATCTTAATTGAATGTACCGAAACACGTGATCAACCTAAAAACCGAGAAAGAGCGCTTTCGCGCTTACGTACTATGATTTACGACCGAGAACACCAAAAATACTTGGACGACATTGCTTCTCGCCGTAAAACGATGGTCTCCACAGGCGATAGAAGTGCCAAGATTCGCACCTACAACTATCCTCAAGGACGTATTACGGACCACCGTATCAACTATACCATATACAACTTAAATGCGTTTATGAATGGCGATATTCAGGACTGCATCGACCACTTGATTGTAGCCGAAAATGCCGAACGCATGAAAGAAAGTCAGCTATAAATCAGTTGAGAAAGGAGAAAGTTGCGATTAAGTGAGAGCAAAACAAGTTTACTTGGTTTTGCCGAACGTGAGCAACTTCATGAGGACGAAGTCCGAATAAAGGAGAAATCCGCATCACCGAATCACCAAATCACCAAATCACCAAATCACCAACAATACCATGACACGAGCAGAACTTTTTGAGAACATCAAACGCAAAAAATCATTTCTTTGCGTAGGTTTAGATACAGATATCACTAAAATTCCGGAACATCTTTTTGAAGAAGATGACGCCATGTTCCGTTTTAACAAGGCCATTATTGATGCCACTGCACCATATTGTGTAGCCTATAAGCCCAACTTGGCATTTTACGAAAGCATTGGTTTAGAAGGTTGGGACGTATTAGATCGTACCGTCGAATACATCAAGACCAACTACCCCGATCAATTTCTGATTGCCGATGCCAAACGTGGTGACATTGGCAACACATCTGCCATGTATGCCCGCACTTTCTTTGGCAACATGGACTTTGATACAGTGACGGTAGCTCCATACATGGGCGAAGACAGCGTGTCACCATTCCTTGCCTACCCCAATAAATTTGTTACCCTATTAGCCTTAACCTCCAACAAAGGAGCATTTGATTTTCAGCTAATGGAAGACAAAGAAGACGGCAAACGATTGTTTGAAAAAGTGCTCGAAACCTCTCAAAAATGGGGCAACGAAGACCAACTGATGTACGTGGTAGGTGCTACAAAAGCAGAAATGCTCTCGGACATTCGAAAAATTGTTCCTAACCATTTCTTGTTAGTACCCGGCGTTGGCGCACAAGGCGGTAGCCTACAAGCCGTAGCCGAGTACGGCATGAACAATCAATGCGGACTATTGGTTAATTCGTCGCGTGCCATTATTTATGCCGACAAAGGCGAAGATTTTGCCCAAGCAGCTGGTAAAGCCGCAGCCGAGGTTCAAGCCGAAATGGCTGAATTACTAGCCGCCCACAACTTAATCTAATGCTTAACGTCGCGCAGCGACTTTATTCGGGCTGCGCCCTCATGATGAATCGATGAATCGATGAATCGTTTTTTTTATTACGATTAGGCGATTTAACGATTAAACGTCGCGCAGCGACTTTATACGACTTTCAACATTTATGGCAAACAAAAAGAAAATCATTAACGATCCTGTTTTTGGTTTTATTACCATACCCGGAGAACTACTGTACGATTTATTACAGCATCCGTTAGTACACCGACTAACCCGAATCAAACAATTAGGGCTTACTTCTTATGTCTATCCGGGTACACAACATACGCGTTTTCAGCACTCTTTGGGAGCGTTACACCTTATGACCGAAGCCATAAAAACTTTGCAAAGCAAGGGTAACGAAATTACTCCTCAAGAGGCAGATGCGGTATACGCTGCCATTTTGCTACACGATTTAGGACATGGCCCATTTTCGCATACCTTAGAAGATTTTTTCTTCTCACAACACTCGCACGAAGACGTTGGTTTGGCATTATTGGAACGATTAAACCATGATTTTAACGGTAAATTATCGCTTACATTACAAATTGTTCGCGGAACTTACCAGAAAAAATTTTTACACGAGTTGGTTTCCGGTCAATTAGACATGGATCGATTAGATTACCTACGACGGGATAGTTTTTTTTCGGGTGTAACAGAAGGTAACATCGGTTCGGCACGCATCATCAAAATGTTGAACATCAAGAACGACAAATTGGTGGTAGAAGCCAAAGGCATCTACTCTATCGAAAACTTTTTGATGAGCAGGCGATTGATGTATTGGCAGGTATACCTACACAAAACGGCCTATGCAGCCGAAATAATGCTGCACAAAACCCTTCAACGTGCCAGATACGTTGCTCAGCAAGACAGTTCGCTTTTTGCCAGTCCTTCGCTGCTGTATTTTCTCCGACAACCTGCCTCTGAAATAACAGACGAAGCATTGGACCACTTTATCAATTTGGACGATTCGGATATTTGGGTGGCATTAAAGGCATGGTGTCACCATCCGGACAAAGTACTATCGCTATTGAGCAATGGTATTGTAAATCGCAAAATTTTTAAAGTAGAGGTGTCGCACGATCCATTCCCCGAAACCTATACACACACTATATGTGCTAATTTGCAACATCAATTGCAGCTCTCCGAACAGGAAACGAACTACCTTGTATCGTGCAAACGGGTTACTAACAACCTGTACAAGAAAGACGATACCGCTATTGATATTCTCTTTGGAGATGGCACCACCAAAAGCATTACACAAGCCTCTGACATGTTTGACATTGATGTTCTCTCCAAACAGATTTACAAATACTACTATTGCTATTATCGAAATGAAGAGTAGCTAATTTTTATTTGCATTTTAGGGCTGTATATTGTACCTTTGTGTAAATTTAGACGTCATGTTATTTACTGCTCAACAATTAGCTACCGTATTGAAAGGAACTGTAGAAGGCGATCCTTCAGTATCTGTGCACGACTATGCCAAAATAGAAGAAGGTAAGCCCGGCACACTTTCTTTTCTTTCCAATCCCAAGTACGAACACTATCTGTACGAAACGGCGGCTGATATTGTTTTAGTAAACAACGATTTTAAGCCTACCAAACCTGTTAAAGCAACCCTCATACGTATTCCCAATGCCTACTTGGCATTAGCAACATTGCTACAATTGGTAGAACAAAACAAACCCCGCAAAACAGGTATTGATCCTACCGCTCAAATTGCCTCGACAGCAACCATTGGCAAAGACTGCTACATAGGTGCATTTGCTACCATTGGCGATAATGTCGTTATAGGCGACAATACCCAAATATATGCCCATTGTGCCATTAACGATGGCGTAAAAGTGGGAAGCGATACCCTCTTGTATAACCATGTAACCATTTACCAACAATGCAAAGTTGGCGACCATTGCATTGTTCACGCAGGTGCTGTTATAGGTGCTGACGGATTTGGGTTTGCCAAAAATCCGGATGGTTCTTACTTTAAAATGCCTCAAAACGGAAATGTTATCATCGAAGATAACGTTGAAATAGGCGCCAACACTTGCATTGACCGCGGCAGCATGGGGCCGACCATCATTCGACAAGGAGTAAAATTAGACAACCAAATCCAAATTGGTCACAATGTTGAAATTGGCAACAATACCGCCATGGCAGCCTGCTCCGCCGTTGCCGGTTCTACCAAAATTGGCAAGGACTGCATCATCGCCGGTTTTGTAGGTATTGCCGGGCACTTAGAGATTGCCGACAACACCACCATAGGTGCCTTCTCCGGGGTGAGCAAAAGCATCAAAACACCCGGACAAGTATACCACGGTGCCATTGCTGTTCCGGCTATGCAAAACAAAAAGTCATTTGCCGTTTATCGTCATTTGCCCGATTTACAAAAAGAAATATATGCATTGCAAAAGGAGATTGCCTTGCTCAAAGAACAAAAGAATATAGATTAACATGATTCAACATACATTAGCACTTCCATTTACTCTTTGCGGAAAAGGTTTACATACCGGACTGCAAATTAGAGCGTCCTTTATGCCCGCTCCCGAAAATACGGGAATTAGATGGGTACGCACCGACTTGGAGGGGGAACCTGAAATTCAGGCCATTGCGACTAATGTTGTTGCCACCGAAAGAGGTACCGTTATTGCCCACCAAAATGCAACCGTTAGCACAATAGAACATGCGATGGCTGCCTTACAAGCGTACGGCATTGATAATTGTCGTATCGAATTAGATGCTCCGGAAATGCCCATATTAGACGGCAGTGCTTACTTTATTATTACTGCTATTCAGAAAGCAGGCATCACCGCCCAAAATAGTCCACGCACCTATTTTGAAGTAACCGAACGAATGGATTTTGAGTACAACGGTTCTTCCATCAGTCTTTTTCCGGACAATCATTTTTCGGCAGAGGTACACATTGATTTTAACTCACCTATTTTGCCACCACAAATGGCACAATTAGATAATTTAAAGCAATTTGACAAGGAAATTGCGGCTGCTCGCACGTTTGTTTTTGTACGAGAAATAGCCCCACTTTTACAACATAACCTCATCAAGGGAGGCGATTTGGATAATGCCATTGTCATTTACGATGCACAAATGCCACAAGCAGACATCGATCGGTTGTGTCAGTTGCTAAAAATTCCAAGCATCGAGCTCCACGAATTGGGTTACCTAAATCGCAAACCATTGGTATTCGATAACGAGCCGGCACGTCATAAGTTGATGGACCTTATTGGCGATTTATCCCTTATCGGGTGCCCCATCAAAGGAAAAATAGTTGCTCACAAACCCGGTCACACCTTTAACACCCAAGTGGCCAAAGCTATTTATAGCAAAATACACTCACTATAATTTGCCCATTTATGATTTCACCCAACGCTTACGTACATCCCAATGCCATTATCGGTAAAGACGTTACCATTGATGCCTTTGCATACATCGACGACAATGTTGTTATCGGTGACGGCACACATGTATTTGCCAATGCCACCATACTTTCTGGCGCCAGAATCGGCAAAAATTGCCGTATATTTCCCAGCGCCGTTATATCGGCCATTCCCCAAGATTTAAAATTCAAGGGAGAAGAAACCACAGCAGTAATCGGCAACAACACCACACTGCGCGAATGCGTAACCGTCAATAGAGGAACCGCCTCAAAGGGCACTACCATTGTGGGTAGCAATTGTTTAATCATGGCCTATTCGCACATTGCGCACGACTGCATCTTGCACGATAACATTATCATTGGCAATGCCAGCCAAATAGCAGGAGAAGTAGAAATTGACGATTGGGCTATTTTGAGTGGCAACTGCTTGATTCACCAATTTTGTCATATTGGTGCACACATCATTATGCAAGGAGGATCGCGCACCAGCAAAGACGTACCACCCTACGTTACTGCCGGCAGAGATCCATTGGCATTTGCCGGGCTTAACCTCATTGGTCTGCGTCGCAGGGGATTTTCGTCCGATCAGATACAAACCATTCAAGAATGCTATCGTGCATTGTACCAATCTGCCCTCAACGTGAGTCAAGCCATCGAAAAAATCGAAACCGAATTAGCCCCTTCTGTCGAACGTGATACCATTTTAAATTTCTTAAAAGGATCGCAACGCGGCATCATTCGTGGCTATCAAGATTAATACATCGTTATAAGCATGGAAGAAGCAGCAGTAAAAAAATCGCTTAATTTTATAGAAGAGATTGTAGAAAAAGACCTTAAAGAAGGCAAAAACGACAGCCGTTTACAAACTCGATTCCCGCCAGAACCCAATGGTTACCTACACATAGGTCACGCTAAAGCAATATGCATGGATTTTGGCATTGCCCAACGCTACGGAGGCATTTGTAACCTACGTTTCGACGACACCAACCCCAGTAAAGAGGATGTAGAATACGTTGATTCCATTCAAGAAGACATCAAATGGTTAGGATTTGAATGGGGCAATGTGTACTACGCTTCCGACTATTTTCAGCAGCTATGGGACCTTGCGGTCCAACTTATCAAAGAAGGCAAAGCATACGTAGACGAGCAGTCTGCCGAAGAAATTGCCAAACAAAAAGGCACCCCCACTACTCCGGGCATTGAGAGTCCCTATCGCAATCGTCCCATTGAAGAAAATTTAGCCTTGTTTGCTAAAATGAATACAGGTGAAGTACCGGAAGGTGCCATGGTGTTACGTGCCAAGATTGACATGGCATCGCCCAATATGCACTTCCGCGATCCTATCATGTATCGCATTATCACCTCACATGCGCATCATCGTACCGGTACCGAATGGAAGGCATATCCTATGTACGACTATGCGCACGGCCAGTCCGACTACTTTGAGGGAGTCACCCACTCTATCTGTACCTTAGAATTTGTGGTACACCGTCCGCTATACGATTGGTTTATCGACCAATTTGCCAATAGCGATTATCGTCCTCGCCAATACGAATTTAACCGTTTAAACATTACCTACACCGTAATGAGCAAACGCAAAATGTTGCAATTGGTACAAGAAGGCGTTGTAGCCGGTTGGGACGACCCACGTATGCCCACCATTTGCGGATTACGTCGCAGGGGCTACACCCCCGCTGCCATTCGCGACTTTATCGACCGTATTGGCTATACCAAAGTAGACGGTATGATCGATGTATCTCTTTTAGAGCATTCCATACGCGAAGACCTAAAACCCCAAGCACATCGTGTCAGTGCCCTATTTGATCCTATTAAATTAGTCATCACCAACTATCCGGAAGGTCAAAAAGAGTACATGACCACCGACAACAACCCCGACAACGAAGAAGCGGGTACCCGCCAAATGCCATTCAGCAAAGAAATTTACATTGAAAGAGGCGATTTTATGGAGGATGCTCCCAAAGATTTTTATCGTCTCACCCCGGGCGGTCGCGAAGTGCGTCTTAAAAGTGCGTACATTATTCAATGTACCGGTTGCGAAAAAGACGAAAATGGCAATATCACTACCGTTTACTGCACATACGACCCAACTACAAAAAGCGGTTCTGAAGGCAGCAAACGCAAGGTTAAAAGTACCATCAATTGGTTGGACAAAGATGGTTGCATAAGTGCTGAAGTTCGTTTGTACGACCGATTATTTAAGGTAGAAGATCCTGCGGCTTACGATGGCGATTTCCACGACTTACTCAACGAAAATTCGTTAGAAGTAAAAACCGCATTGGTAGAAAAACACTTAGAAGGAGCACAACCCGGCGATCATTTCCAATTCTTAAAAATTGGTTACTTTACGGTCGACAAAGACAGCCAAGATGGCAAACTTATCCTTAACCGCACCGTATCCCTAAAAGATAATTGGGCTAAGAAATGATATTTCTACCATACAAGCATAAAAAAATCCGCTTCTTATGAAGCGGATTTTTTGTTTTCTATACCAATTCTATTTTAGGATGCCCATTTCGGAAGCATGTTTGGTAATCTTTTCTACTGCTTCGTCAATTTGGTCAAAGGTGTGTGTAGCCATCAAAGAAATACGAATCAACGTATCTTCCGAAGGAACAGCAGGCGAAACAACCGGATTCACAAAAATACCATCGTCCAACAAACGTTGGGTCAACATAAAGGTTTTAATGTTATCGCGTACGTACAACGGAATAATAGGTGTTGTTGTATTGCCAATTTCAAATCCGCGACTTCTAAAGGCATTTAACATGCGATGTGTATTGGCCCACAATTGTTTAGGACGCCAAGTTTCTTCTTTCATTACATCCAAAGCGGCCAACACAGCTCCGGCTGCAGCTGGAGTAATACTTGCGCTGAAAATAAACGTACGCGAGTGGTGACGCAAATAGTTAATAACATCTTTATTCGATGCAATAAATCCACCGATTGTTGCCAACGATTTACTAAAGGTACCCATTTGCAACTCTACCTCATTTTGCAATCCGAAATGTTCGCAAACACCGGCACCATTTTCGCCAAAAAAGCCCAACGAGTGAGCCTCATCAATCATAACAGAAGCATTGTATTTTTTTGCCAACTTTACCATATCGGGCAAATTAACCACATCGCCCTCCATGCTGAACACACCGTCTGCTACAATCAATTTGATTTTATCAGGTTCGCATTTTTGCAAGAAACGCTCCAACGATTCCATATCGTTGTGCTTGTATTTAAACTGTTTAGCCAAGCTTAAGCGCGAACCTTCGATAATAGAAGCATGATTCAATTTATCCAATAGCAAATAATCTTCTCGTCCCCCTAAACAAGGAACAACGCCAGAATTTACCGTAAAGCCGGTTGCGTACACCATGGCTTCTTCTTTTCCCACCAATTTTGCCAAGCGTTCTTCCAATTCCAAGTGTATATCCAATGTACCGTTTAAAAAACGAGAACCAGCACAACCTGTACCATATTTTTCGGTAGCTCTGATTGCCCCTTCTTTGATACGAGGGTGATTGGTTAAACCTAAATAGCTATTGGAACCCAACATTAGTACGGGCTTTCCATGGATAGTCACTACTGTATCTTGATCGGAACTAATGGGGCGGAAGTAAGGATAAACCCCCATTGCTTTGGCTTGTTGAGGCACTGTATACTGTGCCAATCTTTCACTTAATATACTCATGTGAACTTATTTTAATTATGCAAAGTTAATTATTTTTTTTTAACTTACAACGATTTAATCGTTTATTGTCAACAGACCTTCTGGCAACTCCATAAACAACTGTTTATTGGCATGATCAATTTGCACCATAAAATCTTCTACCGCAGGTACCATGTACAGACGCTCATCATCTACAATAGAAAAGAGCACATTATCCGTTTGGTCGTTAATCGATTCAATTCTTCCTACTCTTTCACCATAATTGTATACAGTAAAATCAATAAAGTAATGATAGCTTACTTGCGCTGCCTCTTCTTGCCACTTTTTGGGCAAAAACACCTCTTTACCTACCAAATTTCTGGCTTTTTCCTCATTTTCAATTCCCTCTACCTTTATCAGCCAAGCCGTTTGGCTATGATATCGACGCGACTCTATAAAAAAAGGGACAAAAAGACCATCCATGCACAGCACCACGTAAGGGCACTCGTCCAATACATCGGTGGTTCCTATACACACCCACTCACCGGCAACGCCATGTGTACGGGTAACCTTTCCTGCCACAAATAATTCGTCCTTAGTAATCATGTTCTATTTTTTAAAATTTGCGGAGCCTCCAATTGGTACACATGCTGTACGCAAGCTGGAATTTCCTGTTGGTAATGGGTTACAAAAATCAAACTTTTGCTATGCTGACTTCCATAGCATTCAATCAATTCGAGGCATCGTTGCTTGTTGCGTTTGTCTAAACCATGAAATGGTTCGTCCAAAATAAGTAACTGTGGATTTTTTATCAAGGCACGAGCAAATAAAAGCAAACGTTGTTCGCCGGAAGATACCTTCAAAAAGCTACGTTCTGCCAAATGTGCTACGCCTAACTGTTTCATTAGCACTAAAGCATGCTGCTGTTGCTGCTCTGTACAACGACAATACAATCCGACACTATCAAAATAGCCCGACTCTACCACTTTTAAGCACGAAACATTTTCTCGGTAGTACAAATGCATCTCCGAGGAGGTATATCCTATTCTCTTTTTGATGTCCCAAATACTTTCGCCCGATCCTCTTTTTCTATCAAACAACCACAAGGACAAAGAATAACCTTGCGGATTATCGGCAAAGATATAGCTTAGCAGCGTAGATTTGCCCGAACCATTCGGACCTAATAACGCCCATTTTTCTCCTTTGCCTATTTGCCAATTGATGTCCGACTGAAAAACCATGCCATCGTACTGAATACATACATGCCGCATCTCCACCACATTGCGATAATCTTCATTGCCTAATTGGGAGGGCGTAAAAGCATAAGAAAAGGGGGGTAACACATCCTTTTCTATTTGTAGCAAAGAAGGATGGTAGGGTCCTACATATACCGGGGTCAACTTCTCCAACTGCAGTACGTGTGTTGTGCACATAGGAATATCGCGTGCATCTGCCACCAAGAAAAGGAGTTGTATACCTTGTTGCATAAGTGCGGCAAAAACACCTTCCATCTGCAAACGTGTTTCTTTGTCCAAACCAATAAAAGGATTGTCAAAAACCATCATCCGAGGCTTATCCAACAAAGCTTTGGCCATCAACAACCTACGCAATTGACCACTGGAAAGGGTAATGAGGCGATGATTTAGCAAACAGCGCAGGCTGAAAATATCAATTACTTGTTCGCGCCATGCAACATCATCTCTCACTTGTAATACAGCATCGACGGTAGGATACCAATCTACCTCGTATACATTAAAACGCTGCTGATAGTAGGCATCTCTAAAATCAGAAAAAGAATAAGTAGATTGAAAATGTATAGTCTGAATAAACTGACGGGGATAGATAAATTGAGTCGTTTTGGCTCGCTCCTCTTCCATAAACGGATATTCGATTCTGCCACTCGACAAACCGTATCGTCCGGAGATAATTTCACTCAACAATGATTTGCCGCTTCCATTCGGTCCATAAAAAGTCCAAATCTCATTTTTTCGCATCGTAAAAGTAAAAGGTTGCGAAAAAACGACATCAGGCACACGAGGCAACACCTCGCAAAGGCGAATAAAATCTTCCATAAATGACCATTCTGAATAGTGACAAAGATAGACATTATTTGTCATATTTACATTTTATTGTTACCTTTGTGGCTCATTATTTAACACATTATTACTACTATGTTACGTATAGCCGTACAAGCCAAAGGACGCTTACACGAAGAAACCATGACCATGCTCGAAGAATCGAGTATTAAATTAGATATGGGGAAACGCCAACTATTGGTATCATCCAAATCGTTTCCTGTAGAGGTATTATTTTTGCGCGATGACGATATTCCACAAGCTGTTGCCACAGGCATTGCCGATGTGGGCATTGTAGGCGAAAACGAATACGTAGAAAAAGGCGAAGATGCCACCATTATCAAACGTTTAGATTTTAGCAAATGCCGTCTATCGTTAGCCATTCCAAAAGCCGTCGAATATCCCGGTGTAGAGTGGTTCAATGGCAAACGCATTGCCACCTCTTATCCCAATATTTTACGCCAATTTCTTGACAAAAACAACGTAAAAGCAGACATCCACGTTATTACCGGTTCGGTAGAAATTGCCCCCAGCATCAAATTGGCAGATTGCATCTTTGATATCGTTAGCTCTGGAAGCACATTGGTAACAAACAACCTAAAAGAGGTCGAAGTAGCCATGAAATCAGAAGCGCTTATGATTGCCAACAAAAACCTAAGCGACGAAAAACAAGCCATTCTTAACGAATTGTTGTTCCGTTTTGATTCTTACAAGAATGCAGAGGGCAAAAAATACATTATATTAAATATCCCTAACGATAAAATCGAGGAGGCTTGTGCCCTACTTCCCGGCATGAAATCACCTACTGTAACTCCTTTGGTACAAGAAGGCTGGTCTTCATTGCAATCTGTTATCGAAGAAAAAACATTTTGGCACATCATTAACCAACTAAAAAACATTGGTGCAGAAGGCATTTTGGTCGTGCCTATCGAAAAAATGATTTTATAATACCATGCAACTCATACAAC
>JAFVZF010000055.1 GCA_017508305.1 Paludibacteraceae bacterium
AAGATCCAAAGATTGACACCTTAGTATTGGCGTGTACCCACTATCCATTGCTGCTTGATAAAATAAAAAAGCATGTGCCACAGCACATGCAGCTTATTGCACAAGGTCCCATCATAGCGCAAAGTTTGGCTGACTACCTGCAAAAACATAAGGAAATAGATGCGGTATTGAGCAAAAACGGTCAATGTAGCTTTTATACCACCGAATCGGTCGAGAAATTTAAGCAGTCTGCCTCTACGTTTTTAAAATCCCCTATTGAGGCGCATCATCTTTCTTGGTAGATTTTTTCTTTTTACCTTCAGCAGGTTGAACCTCTTCGCATGCTACCCTATAAAGGTGCTTATCATCGGGTGCTTCTACTAACTTTAATTTGCCGTCAAACTTAGTTCCGTCTTGTTTTAGAAAACCTTTGAGCGATAGAGTTTCGCCTTTTAGCAACCTACCCACTTGCGACGAGGATAATTCTTTGCCGTATTGTTCTTTCCAGACCACAAAGGTACACCCTTCTTTATAGCCACTGCAGCCAAATCCACGTTTGCCCTCTATAATATCCTTGCCACAAACAGGGCATTGACCAATTTGCTCGGGCGTAAAATCGAATACCATTTTTTGCTGTTCGGGGCTGTATTTTAAACGCGCATCAAAAGGTTTGCCTGCTTTACTGGTAAAACCTTTAATCACATCGGTCATGCCATTCTCAATGATTTGCCGCAAGTGCTTTTCAGTGAGTTTCTTTTTTGCAACGTCTTTCCATAGCACAAATTTGCAGCCATCTTTGTAGCCCAAACAACCAAATGCTTTTTCGGTTTCTTTGATACGGCCACCACAAACAGGACATTTTATTCCCTCTATAGTACCTGTTTGTACCGTTTTGCCGTCATTTAGCAAACGGGCGGTTTCGGTTTTGGTAAATTGGATGATTTCTTGGTAAAAGGCTTCTACCTCGTATTCGCCTTTTGCCATTAGGTTGAGTTTCTTTTCCCACTCGCCTGTTAAAGCAGGGTTGCCAATGGGCAACTCGCAGGTGAGTTCGTACACTTGCATACCTATATCGGTAGGAACAAGCTTATTTTTTTCGTTTACGATGTAAGCACGCTTGTACAAAGTTTCGATGATATTGGCACGTGTGGCAGGTGTGCCTAAGCCACAATCTTTCATGGCTTGGACGGCTTCTGGATCGTCTAACTGCTTACCATCTGTTTCCATGGCTTTTAACAAAGTTGCTTCGGTAAGCAAGGCAGGCTTTTTGGTCATGCCCTCTTTGATGCGATAGCCTGTAAGCTGCACTTGTTCGCCTTTTTTTAGGTTAGGGAGCAGCTGTTTTTCTTCGCTTTCGGCATCATCGTCTATGGCGTCCTTACTCAGTACGGCACGCCACCCCATCTCTTTGATAGTAGTGCCCGATGCTTCTAACAACTCTTTATCGTCCGAGAAATGAAATTTATAGGCTAAAACTTCTTTTTTACACACAGGAAGCAACGCCATCACCAACTGGAAACAAACCATTTGGTATATTTTCTTTTCTATATCCGTTAAATTTGCGTATAGGCTTGTATGCTGAAACGTAGGGATAATAGCATGGTGGTCTGTTAGTTTTTTACTGTCGAAACAAGCGGTATTAAAACTACCCGATGATAGTTGGGTTATGGATTTGCTAAACGCTTCACCAAATGCGAGTTGCGATAAATTTGACAGCTTACCCTGCACCTCTTTTACCATATCATCGCCCAAATAACGGCTACCTGTACGAGGATAGGTAAGCATTTTATGGCGTTCGTATAAGGCTTGTACGGTATCCAAGGTTTGCTGGGCACTAACGTTGTAACGTTTGTTGGCTTCGGCTTGCAACGAGGTTAAATCGAACGGTAAAGGTGCTTTTTCTACCTTTTGTTTAACCTGTTTATCGGCTACCGTAACTACGGCAGGCAATAGGGCTGCCAAAGCTTCTGCCTTTTCTTTTTGCAAGAAACGCTCGGGGTATTTGGCAACAAAAGCTTGCTCTTGCGCAAACAAATCGGTTTCTACTGTATAAAAGGGCTCTGGTTGGAAATTGGTATGTTCTTGATAGCGTTTGCAAATAAGTGCCAAGGTGGGCGTTTGCACGCGACCCAACGAAAGAGCCTTTTTAGAGCGTGATGCCAACGTAAGGGCACGGGTAGCGTTCATGCCTACCAACCAATCGGCTTCGTTACGTGCCTTGGCAGAGTGATACAAGTTTTGGTATTCGCTGGCAGGTTTTAGGGTGGCAAATCCTTCTAAAATGGCCTCATCTGTCATGGACGAAATCCATAGTCTTTCTACCGGTTTATCGCACTTGGCATGGGTGTATATGTAGCGAAAGATAGCCTCACCCTCACGTCCGGCATCGGTAGCACAAATAATGCTATCAGCATTCTGAAACAAACGAACAATGGTATTGAGCTGTTTTTGCGCACCTTCGTCACCCTGCGGCTTGTACACAAAAACAGCAGGTAGCATCGGCAAATCGGCAGACACCCACTTCTCAAAGCCATAGGTTGCAGGATCTGCCAAAGTAATAAGGTGTCCAAACGCCCATGTTACTTGGTAGCCATTTCCTTCTATATACCCTTCTTTACGGTTCTTTGCGCCCAATACGCGGGCGATATCTTTGGCTACCGACGGTTTTTCGGCAAGAATTACTTTCATATACTACTTAAAAAGGAGAACAAAGGTAGTAAAATATGTCAAAAGTCAAAAGTTGCGAGTAAGCGAACGCAGAACAAATTTATTTGTTATGCTGAGCGGGAGCAACTTCATGAGCGGAGCGAATAATGTCGAAAGTCAGTGCAAGGTGAGCGCAATCGAATTTATTCGAATTGCCGAGCCGCAGCCTGACTTCATGAGCGAAGCGAATAAAGTCGAAAGTTGCGAGTAAGCGAGCGCAGAACAAATTTATTTGTTATACCGACAGTTGCGATTAAGTGAGCGCAGAACAAATTTATTTGTTTTGCCGAACGTGAGCAACATGAGCGAAGCTAGCGGGAGCAACTTATTACATGATTTTAGGCATCGGTTCAGCATAACCCATGTAAACATGGTTTCTGCATTCACCTCGCACTAAAATTCATGAGCGAAGCGAATAAAGTCAGTGCAAGGCGAGCGCAGAAGGCAAACGCAGTTTGAATTATGCCGACTGTTGCGATTAAGCGAGAACAGAAGCAATGTTTACATTGATTATGTCGAGCATAAGCAACTTGAGCAAAGCTAACCGCAGCCTGACTTCATGAGGGCATAGCCCGAATAAAGGCAGTGCAAAGTGAATACAGAAACAAAATTATTCGTACTTTTGCCTTGACTGCAAAAATCCTATTGAGATAAGAGTTAGATGAAACAGAACAACCCATATTGGACACAGCAGAAAAATGCATGCAAAAAATTTTACGCTAAAAAAGAGGCAAGCAAAGAGGTTTTTCGTACACCAAATTCTTATAGAATAGCTGGATTTTTTGCCATCTTATCGCTGTATATTATCTGTGCTGCCCTTATTTTCAGTTGTGCAACCCACCCTTGCAGCATTTATAAAACATGCATTGTTATTTTATTTACTGCCATAGTATGCTGGGACTCTTACTATGAAATCAATTTATTGTGGGTTAAAAAAATAATAGTGCATAACAACGAGTTACTGTGCAGAAAATCGCTGTTCGAATATGATTGCATAAAGTTAGAAGACATAACCAATTGTACGCTGAAACACGAGAGTAGGTCTCATAAAACCATCTTGACAGGTGGCAAGCACCATCTTTTATACATCTCCTACGCAAAACGTAAACGCATTAGCATAGACGTTAGTTACTTTTCAAAAAAAACACGTAAGGAATTAGTAGAAAAATTAACCACACCTACACAATGAAGCGAATTATTTACATATTATCCATTACTATATTAACCTTTTTGTGTGGATGTAATAAGTGTGAATCATCTATAAATAGGATTGAAGTTAAATACGATAGTTTTTCTGAGTGTAGATTTAGAAGTGTATCTGTTAGCGAATACGACAACTATCTATCAGATTATAACGATACTATAATAGACAAATGTCTTATCTTGGACATTGTAAAGGAGATAAACCATGTAACAAACCAAACTCCTATTGATATTGCCTATAACATAGATGTACGAATGCGTCTATCCATTATTGCCGATTCTTCCCATAGGGATGTTTATATGGATATGTTCCACTTAGTAGATGAAGATCACTGCTATCATTTACCATACGAATCGTTGCTAAATATTGTTTCTAAAATAGATAAGGCTGCTATAGCCTGGTAATAGGGGTTATGGATTTTTTTTTGGGGACAAGCCCTCGTGAATTTTGCGAGTAAGCGAGTGCAGAACAAATTTATTTGTTATGCCGAGCGGGAGCAAAATCATTAGGACGCAGTCCTAATAAGATAGGCGGCACCTAAACTGCGTTTGCACTATCTTTACTCGGGACAAGCCCTCGTGAAGATAGGCGGCACCTCGGCAAAAGCAAAATCAAAGATTTTAGTATATAGCGTATTCTCTGCATCTGCAAGCAAGCTTGCATGCTGAGAATACGCTATATACACAAAAAACGCTAACGTTTTTTGCTTTTGCTCTCGGTTTGCACTATCGTTGTACCCTCAAATTTTATGGTATGCAATATATTAGAAACATAGCGATTATCGCACACGTTGACCACGGAAAGACCACCCTTGTTGATAAAATGTTAGTAGCTGGTGCTTTGTACAAAGACCACGAAAAAGCAGGCGAATTGGTATTGGACAACAACGATTTGGAACGTGAACGTGGTATAACCATCGTCTCAAAAAATGTTTCTATTAACTACAAAGACACCAAAATTAACATCATTGATACCCCGGGGCACTCGGACTTTGGTGGCGAGGTTGAACGTGTACTAAACATGGCAGACGGTGTGTTGCTATTGGTAGATGCTTTTGAAGGTCCTATGCCACAAACCCGTTTTGTTTTGCAAAAAGCCATCGAAATTGGATTAAAACCCATTGTGGTTATTAACAAAGTAGATAAGCCCAACTGCCGCCCAGACGAAGTGCACGAAGCTGTATTTGATTTGATGTTTAGCTTGGATGCGACCGAAGAGCAGCTGGATTTCCCTGTGATATATGGCTCTGCCAAACAAAACTGGATGTCAACCGATTGGAAAAACCAAACCGACAACATTTATCCCCTATTGGATGCTATTATAGAGCATATCCCCGCTCCTAAAAGCATAGAAGGTCCGCTCCAAATGTTGATTACCTCGCTCGACTACTCGTCGTACGTAGGTAGAATTGCCATTGGGCGTGTGCACAGAGGTACTATCAAAGAAAACACAGATATTGCTTTAGTGCGTCGCGATGGTAGCATCAACAAATGCCGCATCAAAGAGCTAAACGTATTTAGCGGATTTGGAAAGACCAAGGTAAGCGAAGTTTCGTCGGGCGAATTGTGCGCCGTTATTGGGTTGGATAAATTTGACATTGGCGATTGTATTTGCGACCTAAACGAGCCTGATGCTTTACCCCCTATTGCTATTGACGAACCAACCATGAGCATGGTATTTACCATTAACAACTCACCTTTCTTTGGTAAGGATGGCAAATTTGTTACCTCTCGCCACATTCACGAACGCTTAATCAAGGAGTTGGACAAGAACTTGGCATTGCGTGTGGAGAAAGAAGAATCGAGCGATATTTGGCACGTGTATGGACGTGGTGTATTGCACCTTTCGGTACTTATTGAAACCATGCGTCGCGAAGGTTACGAATTGCAAGTAGGTCAGCCTCAGGTTATCTACAAAGAAATAGATGGCGTTAAGTGCGAGCCCATAGAAGAACTTACCGTCAATGTCCCCGAAGAAAACTCGGGCAAAGTAATCGAATTGGTTACCTCGCGCAAAGGCGAAATTGTGAACATGGAAAGCAAAAACGACCGTATTCACTTATTGTTTCACATCCCATCGCGCGGTATTATTGGCTTGCGTACCAACTTGCTAACCGCTACAGCGGGCGAAGCTGTCATCGCACACCGTTTTATTGAATATGCACCTTACAAAGGCGACATTGCACGCCGTGTAAATGGTTCGATGATTGCTATGGAAAGTGGCACTGCTTTTGCTTATGCCATCGACAAATTGCAAGACCGTGGTAAGTTCTTTGTTTTTCCACAAGACGAGGTATATGCCGGACAAGTAGTGGGCGAACACTGCAAAGAGGGCGATTTGGTAATTAACGTTACGAAATCAAAGAAACTAACCAATATGCGTGCCTCTGGATCGGACGAGAAAACCAAGATTGTACCCCCCATTGTATTTAGCTTGGAAGAAGCCTTGGAATACATCAAAGAAGACGAATACGTAGAAATTACTCCTAACGCTATGCGTCTGCGTAAAATCATATTGGACGAATTAGAAAGAAAACGTGCCAACAAATAAAACATACCTTGCATTGGGCAGCAATTTGGGAGATAGAACGGCCAATCTTAACAAAGCGCTTGCACTGATAGAAGAAAGAGTTGGCCCGATAGAAAAGGTTTCCAACTTTTATACGACAAAGCCTGAAGGTTTCGAATCGGAGAACGAATTTATAAACGCAGCGGCATGTGTGCATACATCGCTTAGTGCGTTGGAATTGCTACACGTTACCCAACAGATTGAAAAAGACTTAGGAAGAGAGTGCAAAAGTATAAAGGGCAGGCATTTTGACCGTCCCATCGATATAGATATTTTGTACTATAACTTAGAACAAATCAACCTTCCCGATTTGATTGTTCCACATCCTCGTATGCACGTAAGGCAGTTTGTGTTACAGCCACTATGCGATATTGCTCCTACATGCAAGCATCCCATCATTGGCAAAAGCACGCTACACCTACTCAATGCGATAAAATAACCTTGTATGACCATCAATCAACGTATATCTGCTCATTTTGCCTCCATTTTTGTGGTATTTGGTATTGTTGCCATTCTGTTTTCGGTTCGATACGAAAAAGCTAATGCCATCGCCCAACTATCCAATACATTGGATGTGTATGCCAATTTAATGGCAAAAGGTTATCGAGCCGAACAGCTACCGGACACCACACTGCACGTTACTATCATGGGATTGGACGGCATGATCTTGTACGACAATCAGCAATCAATGGGTCAAATCGACCCCGATATACACCGAAAAGAAATTAGAGAAGCCTTACGTTACGACAAGGGAAAGGACATTCGACACAATGATGTCGATAACAAAGTATACTTTTACTACGTAAAGAAGATAGACGACACCTTTATTCGTATTGCCAAGCCCTTTGCGAACCGCAGCGAGGCCCTACCTATCAGCTACTTTCCGATATTTATTACTGTTTTGCTATTAGGCATTGCGACATTGGCTTACTACTCTATTTCACAACGATTTAGCAGCACTATCAATACGCTTAAACGACTTATCGAACGCGTAGATGCCGGAGACAAATACAATTTTCCAGACAACGAGTTTAGCGAGATCAGCGAGTACATTGTTAGAAGCTACCAAAAATTAGAACGCACCCAAAAAGCATTGGACATAGAGCGCGAAAAGCTGCAAGCACACTTACGACTCTCCAAACGCGGTTTGTGTATTTTTTCGCCACAACGTAAAGAAATTCTATCCAACGAACTCTTTATTCAATATGCCAACATCATATCAGACAGACCCATACAATATTCCGAAAAGATTTTTGACATTCCCGAGTTGTTTGATATTGTCGATTTTTTTGACGATCGTCAACGTGATCATGGCAACCTTTTGGAAACCAAGACCATGGAGGTTCATAAAAACGATAGAAAGTTAGTTGTACACGGCATTGTCTTTCCCGACAAGAGTTGCGAGATTACCATCGATGATATAACAGAAAAAGAAGAGCAGGCGCTACTAAAAAGACAACTGACACAAAATATTTCGCACGAGTTAAAGACACCGGTAAGTAGCATACAGGGATTTATGGAAACCATTATCAACAACCCGGGATTGGATGCTGACAAACGAAATTTCTTTATTGAGCGATGCCACGCACAATCTGTTCGTCTAAGCTACCTACTGCAAGACATTTCCATGCTAAATAAATTGGACGAGGGATCGGGTATTTTTGACCGTGATGAGATTGATTTAAAAGCTGTGGTTGATAGCGTATTAAGCGACGTATCGTTAGAATTGGAAGAAAAACACATCACCACAGAAGTTTCGATGCCTTCGCCGCTGCTTATCAAAGGCAATATGTCACTGCTTTACTCTATTTTTCGAAATTTGGTAGACAATACCCTGCACTATGCCGGCCATAATATTACCATCCGCATTAGCTGTTTTAGAGTGGACAATGATTTCTTGCATTTCTCCTATGCGGATACAGGAGTAGGTGTTGAATCCAAGCACCTGAACCACCTGTTTGATCGTTTTTATCGAGTAGACAAGGGAAGATCGCGAAAATTAGGGGGAACCGGTTTGGGGCTTGCCATTGTAAAAAATGCCATCCTCTTTCACAATGGCAGAATCTCAGCAAAGCATCATTTGGGCGGTGGTTTGGAGTTTGTCTTTTCGTTGCGCAAAGAACCGCTTCCTTCCATCGATTAGAAACGATGAATCTTGCTCTCTTTTAGGCTATCTGCTATGATTTTTTGTGTATCAGTTAATTCTACTTGTCTTTTAAGCAGTTCTCTAACCTGATTCCAATCATTAGCCATCTGCGCTTGTTTTATTTGCCCAGACAAGTCTTTGAGCCAACCTTTTACCATACGCATTTTAAACTCCAATACTACCTGCGGCATTACTTGCGACAAATGTTTTGTCAATTGATCGGCATTAGAGGTATCTTTTTCGTTACGACAGCGCTCGTACTTATCTTCTACTAACGAAAACGTATAGTTTTGTATGGCTATATCCGGATGATTCAAAAAATAGTGCCTTACATCCTCTTCTTGACAAGCCAAGGTTTCTTGTAGCAGCTGCCCATGCAACGGATACTGCAAAAACATCTCATCTTGCTCCAATACGGCATCTACATATTCGGACAGCGAAAGAGAAATATCTTCGCCTGTTTCTTCGTCTTTAAATACAAGCAAGTGTTTGCCATAGTTAATGAGGTAGCGCATAATCACTTGCTCTTGCAGATAGGTGTATGGCAAGGTAGCATCTACTGTTTGCGGTGCTGTTGTCTGCGGGGCGATAGGAACGTACACGGGAGTTGCCGTTTCTTGAGGCGTAACCAATTTTTGTTGCGTTTTATCTTGTCGCACCTTTTGTACTGCCTCCATCAGCAAGTTCTCACGCATGGAAAAACGTTGGGCGCAATCTTGCACGTAAACAGAGCGTGTTATGGTATCGGGGATTACCGCTATCGACTGTACGATATCATTGATTAAAGTAGCTCGTTTTATAGGATCATTGCCAGCCTCGTGCAACAATAAATTGGACTTAAATTGGATAAAATCGGTTTGATGCTGCTGGATATAATCTATCAACTCATTGGCATTATGCGATTTGGCAAAAGAATCAGGATCTTCGCCATCGGGCAACAAAACTACCTTCACATTCATGCCCTCTTCTAACAATAAATCAATACCACGCAAGGAAGCTTTGATACCTGCTGCATCACCGTCGTAGAGTACCGTTATATTGTTGGTAAAACGATGAATCATTCGGATCTGCCCTTGCGTTAGCGAAGTGCCGGACGACGCTACTACATTCTCTATGCCTGCTTCGTGCATGGAAAGTACATCGGTGTAACCTTCTACCAAATAAACAGCATCGTGGCGTACAATGCTATCTTTAGCAAAATAAATGCCGTAAAGTTCGTTGCTCTTGTGGTAGATTTCTGATTCTGGCGAATTGACATACTTGGCTGATTTATCGGATTGCACCAAGACACGACCTCCAAACGCCACAATTCGCCCAGACAAGGAATGTACCGGGAAAATGACACGACCTCTAAAACGATCGGTAAGCTGTTGTCTATCGTTACGAGTAGCCAAGCCCAAATCGGTCAACAAATTGGCAGAGAAGCCACTTTTAATTGCCTCGTCCGACAAAGCCCTGTATTGATTCAGACTATAGCCCAACTGAAACTTTTGCAAGATAGCATCCGAAAAACCACGTTCTCTAAAATAAGACAAACCGACACTCTGTCCCT
Source organism: Paludibacteraceae bacterium (assembly GCA_017508305.1). Lineage (GTDB taxonomy): Bacteria > Bacteroidota > Bacteroidia > Bacteroidales > Paludibacteraceae > Enterocola. The sequence continues at coordinate 10,156 of JAFVZF010000055.1, forward strand.
CTTCAGTTTTCCATAGTTGAGTGCAAAAATAACGCCCTGCAAACTCGTTGAGTGCCATCATGCTCTCACGCTGCGTGCGAGCCTGCATCTGCTCGGCAGTAAGTTCTTTTTCTACTATCTCAATATTGTATTTTTTTGCCAAATAACGCAGTGCGTCCGGAAAATCCAGATGTTCGTGCTGCATAATGAAGTTGACAGGTGTCCCTCCTTTGCCACATCCAAAACACTTGCAGATATTTTTAGCAGGAGAAACCGTAAACGAAGGCGTTTTCTCGTTATGAAAGGGACACAACCCGATTAGGTTTACCCCTCGACGACGCAAGGTCACAAAATCACCCACCACCTCTTCTATCTTGGCGGCGTCCAAAATACGCTGTTTGGTTGCTTCGTCTATCATATAGTATACTTATAATGAGAAAAGTTTGGCTCCTCTCAAAAGTTCTTGTGTAGTCATGGCTTTTTTCCCTGCCAGCTGTAGTCGTTTTACTGACAAATAGCCCTCTGATGTAGCAAATAGCAACTGATTTTTACCGTCGCTCACCAACGTACCGGGTTGTTCTGCCACAGTAGAGTCAATTACCTCTGTTTCCAATACTTTTAAACTAAGCACCTGCCCCTTTTCATTTTTTACCTCGGTAAAGGCGGCTGGATAGGGCGATAAACCACGAACAAAATTGTGCAATTCTATAGCGGGTTTATCCCAATTGATTTTACAATCATCTTTAAAAATTTTGGGTGCAGGGTTAGTTGCCACGCTATCATCTTGTGGCATGGTAGACACATCGCCCATGGTAATACGTTCCATGGTTTCTACCACCAATTCGGCTCCCATGTGCATCAACCTATCGTAAAGTGTTCCAACATTGTCTTGCTCGCTGATGGGTGTGCTACGTTGTAAAATAATATTGCCAGTATCAATTTCGTGCTTTAAAAAGAAGGTGGTAACTCCAGTTTCTTTTTCGCCATTGATAATCGCCCAGTTGATAGGAGCTGCCCCCCTGTATTGGGGCAACAAGGAGGCGTGCAAATTAAATGTACCCAATCGGGGCATGTTCCACACCACCTCCGGTAACATTCTAAAGGCCACCACCACTTGGATATCTGCTTGCCACATTTTTAGTTGCACCAAGAAATCTTCATCCCTGAGTTTTTCCGGTTGCAACAAAGGTATATCTTCTTGTAAAGCATATTTTTTTACAGGCGATTCTTGTACATGCTGCCCCCTACCAGCAGGCTTATCGGGCATGGTCACTACACCTACCACATTATACCCTTCTTCGACCAAGCGTTTTAATGGTTCTACCGCAAACTCAGGTGTCCCCATGTACACAATTCGCAAATCTTTTTTACTCATCCGTTCTTTTGATTATTCAACTACAAAAGTAGTAGATTCTAACGAATTTTACAAAACAGAATGGCCACTATATGTCATAAGACATTAGTAGCCATTCCATTTGAAAAATACTATTTAATATCGTTATTTCCTTGGCATGACAGGACGTATAGATCGACCATAAACTCGATACATATTTCCTTTGCTTATACCCGATTTATCAAAAGAAACAGCAAAAGCAGCCTCTCTATCAGCAAAAGAAAGTTCGCTCGACCAATAGTAACCTTTTGCATCTTCTTCTGACACTACATAATTGGGAGTATCATTATCGGGTATGCTCATATTGGCATATTTGTATCCAGCTGCGGGTAAATAAATGTAATAGCCATTTGGTCCTGTTACTTTGTACGCAAACACATAAATAGTAGCTGTATAGGTAGAATCCTTATCGTCCACTTTTACCGTAATATCTTTGGTTCCAATAGAATCTTTTACCCATTCCCATTTACAACTATCCACCAATTCACGCAACTCAGCTTTGGTAGGTATACGCCATGCGCCACCCCACTCTTTTTTTACTACTTCATCGGCATCTTCTAACGAAGCAATACGATCATATTGGTTATATTTCAAAAACTGATTTTCTATCACTACTTCTATTGTATCCACAAATTGAATGGTATCTACAACCTCCAAGGTATCTGTGTATTCGATTATGTTATAAGCATGCAAAACAACCGAGTATGGCAGTGTATCTCTACAGTTAACAATGTCCTGAATAGGATCTGCTGCTGCTACCAACGAGTCAATAAGTGCTGCCTTCGTCAAAAGAGCGGCATCCACCATTTCCTCAATCATAAGCGAATCTACACCTTCAATATTGCTGATTGAGTCTGTTAATTGTGCTTTAATCTCCGCTGTAACGACTACTCTGACAGAATCGTAATCTGTGTAAATAGTATCACAAATTACATCAAATTCGGTTAATGAGTCGGTGCATACTTTATACAGAATCGTATCGTATTCATTGGTATCTGCTTGCGGCAAACGTAATACCAAAGAATCGTAGGTTGCGATAATAGTATCTAAATTGGCAAACGCATAATTCGCTTTGCTATAATCTGACTTAGGTGCAACTTCACCCCAAGCATAGTAATCGCCATACGACAAAGTATCGGTTGCTCCTACATTATGTAAAGCCCATTTTACAGACAATCCTAAATCAACCCACTGGTAACCTTCATTGGTTCCAAGCATAGGATCTGAGAAACAAATACTGTCCACATCAGCAACATTAAATTTTTCGAAAGTGCCGTCTGTTTTACATAAATAAATGGTACTTTGGGCCATTGCACCAATTGCTACTGCCAAAAGCGTTAAGATTAGAGTAATTTGTTTTTTCATAGTATGTTATTTTTTTATGAATTTTACGATTTTATTATTGACCTTAAGAAGATAAGTTCCATTGGTAAAGCCAACTACATTGATTTCTGTTCCATTTTCTTGCATCACGCATTGACCTGCCATATTATAGATCTGCACAAGAGCATCTTCGGCTACCCCTTGAATGTACAAGGTTGATTGAACAGGACTGGGAAATACATACAAATGAACCTCTTCTTGCTCTATACCCGTTGGCAGTTCTTCTTCGGTATCATCATCGTCTTGCTGCTTAGGGAACAAAATAGAAGTAATCCCCTCTACAGATGTTTGATCTTTAAGGTTCATTATAGCAACAACTTGATCTTGCGATTTGTCAAATACAATGCTTTGCACTTCTGCCAATTCGTAGGTACTTGCCCCGTCTACTGTAATCGCAACGACTGATTCTGCTGTAGCTGCGAATAAATAAGAGCCACATAGCATAGCTAACAGTAATAGTAAAATACTTTTTTTCATCGATTTATATTTTAATTCTTATGTACAAATTGCATGTTATCGAACCTTTAAAAATTTACTTAAACTACTCATTATCTGAGATATAAAGAATAAAATAAATCTATATCTCTTGGTAAGAGATATAGATTTTCACAGTTACGACATTATCAAACCATTAGCGATGATAATTTTAACATTTGGATGATTTTAATGGAATTTCATTAACGATATTTTGGAAAATTCATTGATATAATGTACCTTTGCTTGGTGAGTTTATCTCTTACCAAGAGATATAGTTAAAAGCCTCCTGCGGGAGGCATTTTTATTGGAGGTATAATTACCACAAAAATAGGGCAGGTGTATTAAATACCTGCCCTATTCGTTCAAAATGATATAGTGGTTATTTCTTTTCTTCGTTTAGTAGAGTTAGAATATCGTTGGTAATATTTAGCGACGATTCGCCATACAATATATTATCGCTTCCAGCTGTACTCAAAATAAATGTAAAGCCTTTGGTTTTATTGTATTCGGTTACGACAGAATCGATGGTAGATGCCAAACGATCATTCATTTGCTTTTGTTTAATCAAAAGGTCTTGTTCCATCTTAGCATTTAACTCTTGCAAATCACGTTGCTTTTTAACAATACGTTCTTGCTCCGAGCGGGCACGATCTTCGGTTAAGAAAGCACGATTTTCTATTTTATTTTGAAAATCTTCCATATCTCGTTGCAAGTCGGTAGCTTTTTGATTTAGGGTAGCACGCGCATTTTCTTCTTGTTTCAATAGCTCTTCGCTCATGGACTTGTACAAGGTATAGTTTAGTAGCAAAGAGTCCATGCGTACATACGCCACAGAAACAGAACCATCGGTAGTCACAGGCGACACTTCTGTTTTTTCTTGACTAAAAAACAAAACAAATAATGCAACTACAGCAACTACCAATAGGGCATTAATAATGTAAAGAAGGTTTGTTTTCATTTCTTTTCTAATTCTAATATATTTTTTCGTTTTCTTGCAGCTCTGTCTTGTGATTTAACACAACCTATACCACGTTTACGCAATGCCGCATTGCCTTCTACATGGGTATTGGGGAATTGACCACTTTTAGTAAAAAATACGCGGTACCCCATTAGCAAAATAGCAGGCAGTAGTATAACGACTATGATTAAAAATAGCTTAAACATGGTATTGCGACACAAATATAGCCTACAAACCTTTTGGGTGTAAATCCTTTTTCCTATTTTTGTGCTTTATAAAGAAATACTTGATAGTTTTTAAGTTTTTTTTACACTATGAACACAATAAACACGCAATTTCACTCGTTTGTGTGGCATTATTTTAAAGAAATCTGCCAAATTCCACGTCCCTCCGGACACGAAGAAGCCATCATCGCCTACCTCGAAAAGTTTGCTCTTGATCATGCTTTTCTTAGTAAAAAAGATGCAAGTGGCAATTTGGTTATCATCAAGCCGGGCAAACAACCTGCCATTGCTTTACAAGCGCATGTAGATATGGTATGCGAAAAGCAAGTAGGCTACACACACGATTTTTTGTCCGATCCTATACAAACCTATACCGATAATGGCTGGCTAAAAGCAAAAGGGACCACCTTGGGAGCCGACAATGGCATTGGTGTCGCATTAGCTTTATCCTCACTGCTTACCTATCAAGGCGACAAGCAATTAGAAGCTTTATTTACAGTACAAGAAGAAACCGGATTAACCGGTGCTGCTGCCGTCAAGGCTGATTTTATCTCAGCCCCTATTTTGCTTAACCTCGATTCTGAAGATGAAAACGAGTTGATTATTGGCTGTGCCGGCGGATGCGAAACGGCAGGATTTTGGAAGGTAGAAGAAATAGAAACCCCTAACGGACTCTTTTTTGTCGAAATCAACATCAAAGGACTACAAGGCGGGCATAGTGGCAGCGATATTCATCTACCTCGTGCCAACGCCAACATCTTATTGGGAAAGTTCTTGCAACAAACCGCACAAAAATACCCTTTCTACCTATGTAGCCTATCAGGAGGTGGTTTACACAATGCGATTGCACGCGAAGCATCTGCACTATTTGCCGTTCCTTTTGCCGATAGAGAACATATTCGCATCGATTGGAACATTTATACTGCAGAATTAGAAGACACATGGTTGCAACACGAACCAACCATGCGATTCGACCTATCTTCGCGCCCTGCCAAAGAGAAAGTATACACCCCGTCACTTACAAAAGGAGTTGTTGAGGCACTGTGTAGCTGCAAACATGGTGTTATATCAATGAGCCAACAGATAGAGGGAGTAGTTGAAACATCAACTAATCTTGCTTCTGTTACACAAAACGATGACGAAATTGTACTAATTACCAGCCAACGTAGCATGTACGAACATCTGCTAAACGAATTGGCATTTGATACCTATCAGACGTTGACAGCGTGTGGAGCTAAGGCTGCTATCTACAATAACTATCCGGCATGGCAACCAAAATTCAATTCTCCTTTGCTACAAAAAGCTACCCAAATGTACAAAGAGATTTTTGACAGAGACCCTGAGGTAAAAGTAATTCATGCCGGGTTAGAATGTGGTCTATTTTATCAAACCAATCCTCAATTGGATTTGCTTTCGTTTGGTCCTACGCTATTAGGCGTACATTCGCCCAACGAACGACTAAACATTGAATCGACCAACAAAATGGCCGACTATTTGCAACATCTTTTGGCATCACTTTAATCATTGTCAATAAAAAAAACAGACAAAAACAAGCAGTTGTAAAGAATTATCCTTACATTTGCGTAACAATAAAAAACAAGCATGGAAGATTTTGTTGTTTCCGCCCGTAAATACCGACCCGGCACCTTTGATACGGTGATTGGGCAACGTGCGTTGGTTACAACTTTAAAGAATGCCATTATTGGCAATCAATTGGCACATGCTTACCTTTTTTGTGGTCCAAGGGGCGTTGGAAAAACCACAACTGCGCGTATTTTTGCCAAAGCCATCAACTGCGAACACGTAAAAGATGGAGAACCGTGCAATAACTGCGAATCGTGCCGCTCTTTTAACGAAGGAAGATCGTATAATATTTATGAGCTGGACGCCGCATCTAACAATGGTGTGGATAGTATTCGCGAACTTATCGATCAGGTTCAAATGCCCCCTCAAATAGGCAAATACCGCATCTACGTAATCGACGAGGTACACATGTTGTCTACTTCGGCTTTTAATGCTTTCCTTAAAACATTAGAGGAGCCCCCATCGTACGTTATTTTTATTTTAGCCACTACCGAAAAACACAAAATCCTTCCCACCATTCTTTCGCGCTGTCAAGTATACGATTTTAATCGAATCAGCGTAGAAGATACCGTGGCACATTTGCAAACCATTGCTCAAAAAGAGGGCATTACTGCGGACGTAGACGCCTTGAACATTATTGCGGTAAAATCGGATGGTGGCATGCGCGATGCACTATCTACCTTTGACCAAGTAGTCAGTTTTTGTGGCAAAAACATTACCTACAAAGACGTGGTTGAGAACCTCAACATATTGGATTACGACTACTATTTTACGCTAACCCAACTTTTTTTAGCGCACAAGATGACCGACGCTTTGCTTTTGTTTAACGATATACTAAACAAAGGTTTTGATGCCGGGCATTTTATTAGTGGATTGCTCTCTCATTTTAGGGATCTATTGGTAT
>JAFVZF010000056.1 GCA_017508305.1 Paludibacteraceae bacterium
CCGATTATTTTTTTCAGGACACAAAAATAACCATAAAAAAGAGAATATATAAAAAAATATGCTTGTAAATTTCCTAAATACATAGAAATAAACTACTTTTGCTGACCGAAAACTGTTTTGATAAAATAATAAAAAAATAAATATAAAAATGGCTAATCAAAAACAAACTCAAGATCCTTTGAATCTGGACGAAGCAATGAGTACTTCAGAAGCGTTTATCATTAAGTACAAGAACAAGTTCCTGATTGGAATTGCAGCAATTGTAATCATTGTGGGCGGTTTCATAGGTTACAAGAATTTCATTTCAGAACCTAACGAAATCAAAGCAGCCGAAACTTTGTTCAAGGCTGAACAATATTTTGGTGCAGGCAATTACGAAGCTGCATTGAATGGTGACAGCTTGGGCACAACCGGTTTTTTGACTGTTGCTCAAAAATTCAGCGGTACCGATGCCGGTGAATTGGCTAACGCCTATGCAGGTATCTGCTACGCACAATTGGGTCAATACGAAAACGCCATCCAGTATTTGGATAAATTCAGCGCAGACGACCAATTGATCAGCCCGGCTATTTTGGGTACAATGGGTAACTGCTACGCACAATTAGGTCAGTTGGATAAAGCAGCTGCTACATTGGTTAAAGCAGCTAGCAAGGCAAACAGCCATGCTTTAAGTCCTATCTATCTGGTACAAGCTGGACAGATTTACGAAAAGTTGGGTAAGAACAGCGAAGCCGTTAAAGCTTATCAAACTATCAAGGACAAGTATTTCAACTCTTATCAAGCATTGGATATCGACAAGTATATCGAACGTGCTTCTATTAAGTAAATTCATTTAATCAATACATTAAAGTGTCATTCTGAACGGAAGGAAGAATGGCACTTTAATTTTATAATACCTATAGCATTATGGCAACAGCATTCCATAACTTATCCGATTACGATTTCAACTCCGTACCCGATGCTAACGACATGCGTTTTGGCATTGTAGTATCCGAGTGGAACAGCAATATCACCGGTGCATTGCTCGAAGGAGCAGTAACCACTTTGAAGAAGCATGGTGTAAAAGATGAAAACCTGTTGGTACAAACTGTTCCTGGCAGCTTCGAACTTACATTCGGTTCGGCACAAATGATCAAGAGCGGCAAGGTAGACGCCGTTATAGCCATCGGTTGCGTAGTGCGCGGAGACACTCCCCACTTCGACTATGTATGTGCCGGCACCACTCAAGGCATCGCCCACCTCAATGCCACATGCGATGTACCGGTTATCTACGGCCTTATTACCACCAACACCATGGAACAAGCCGAAGACCGTGCGGGAGGTAAATTGGGTAACAAAGGCGATGAAGGCGCCATTACCGCCATCAAGATGGTCGATTTCAAGCGCCAATTAAAACAATAAAAGGATTTTTTTCAAAAAAAAGTAGTCCTGCGCTTGCAGGTTCAAAAATAATCACTACCTTTGCATCGCAATTGAGAAACAAACCTACTCAAAGTAATTTGAAAGAGTTCTCGAAAGCGAATGGGCAAATACCAGAGTGGCCAAATGGGGCAGACTGTAAATCTGCTGGCTTACGCCTTCGGTGGTTCGAATCCATCTTTGCCCACTAAATTTGCGGAAGTAGCTCAGTTGATAGAGCATTAGC
>JAFVZF010000057.1 GCA_017508305.1 Paludibacteraceae bacterium
TGGATAGCGTGAAGTTCGATTTGCTCATCACCGATATTATGATGCCGAGAATGAACGGTTTTGAGCTTGCCGAAAGCGTTCGCGCGGTGGATAAGACCACCCCTATTATTTTTATGCGTTCTCGGTGGCACCCTCAGCAAAAGCCAATGTGCTAAGAGCGATACTTTTGGACGGTACAGAAATCGCCTTGCAAGATAATGTGTTTAGCTACGATATTACCTTGCCGTACGGTGTAACCACCCTGCCGGTTTTAAGCTATTTTAAAAATTATGACGAGCAAGAAGTGCGAGTAGTACAAACCCCTGTTGGTTACCAACTAACCGTAGTTGCTAACCAAGAAGGAGTAGCAAATACGACCTATTCTATTCACGTTAAGACGGCAGAAAATACCGCCGTGCTTACCAGCTTAACCTTGGCAGAAGGTACGCTTTATCCTGCTTTCCGCCCTGATGTAACCAGTTATGTGGCAAAAATCTCTAATTACAACGGTGTTACCCCTGTATGCGATGATCAAAATACAATAGAGCTGTTGGAAAGTAGTCCTAAGAAATACCAAATTAAGGTAGCCAATAAGGCAAATGCTGACATGAGCACTGTTTATACGGTTTATTTCTACTACCAAGGTGATGTAATTCCCAATGGTGAGTTTACCAATTGGACCAAAGCTAAGTACAACAATGCCAATAAACCTGTTGGTTGGCAAGTGCCGGCAGATGCCGATGATGTCTATTTGGGGACTGCGAAAACAGGATCGGAAGTTGTAAAAACGAATGATACAACAGTTGGCTTTAAAACGGCATATTGGATGGCATTAGGAGGCACCATGCCTCCGGTAATGACATTAGGAACTATTGGAATTAAATGGGGAGTTGCAAATAGCACTAAGATAAATGTAAGTGGAGGAATTACTTTTAGAAATACCCCGGATTATGCTAACATAAACTATTATCTTAAGAAAAAAGGAGGAAGTCAGAATGAACGTGGAGCATTGTTTGCCTTTATGTTTGATGATGTCCCCTGCGATTATCTAACTAGAACTATAACTAATAGTTATGTTGAATACAAACATAAATTGAATTTGGCAGGGAAAGTCCCCTCTAAGATGAATATTACTATTTATGGTGCTGGTGATAATGATTCTAAGCCTACGGCAGGCGATGAATTACACGTCGATTACATCCGTTTTGAATACAGCTCTGCCATCAACTCCATCACTGTAAACGGAGTAGCTGCTACCAAAAATGGCAATGCCTTTACCGCAACCATCGCACCAAATTACGTTGGTTTACCTCAAATTAGTGTTGTAGGCGAGGTAGAAGACCAAGGCTATGACATTACATGGAGCAAAGAGGAAAATGGCAAACGTACAGCCACCATTCGTTCGTACGCCGAAGATGCTACCTATACCGATTACACGTTGGAGGTAAATCGTGCTACCGATATCAATAATTTGAGTAGTTTGTTAGTAAATGGCGTAACTGTGGACGGATTTACACCCGATCAAACAAACTATGAGGTAAAAGTACCTTGCACGTTGCGCCAATTGCCCGATGTACAAGCGGTAACCGTTTCGGCATACCAAACAGCCCAGTTTGCTGCACAAAACAACCTGTTGTTGCCATCGGTAAATGAACAAAATTCGGTAATTACCATTACCTCCATTGCCGAAAATGGGGATCCTAAGGATTATACCATTGCGTTTGTCAAAGAAAAATCGTCGGATGCTACCTTGCAAAACATCATGGTAAATAATGTGCCATTGAGTGGTTTCGCACCGGATAAGACAACGTATACCATCGAATTGCCCGAAGGTACTACAGAAGCTCCGGTTATTACCTATGTAAAACAATCGGATGCACAAGGAGTGACCCTAATGGATAGCGTATTGGTAACAGGTTCAACCATTAAGGTAACAGCCGAAGATGGACAGACCTCGCAAACCTATACCCTTACTTATCGTGTAGAACCATCGGCTACCACCGCTCAGCTAAATGGTTTAAGTGTGCTAAATGCCGCAGCCTTGAACTTTGATGCTGCTACTTACGATTATGCTACCGTACTTAATAGCGGCGAAACGTTTGCTTCTGTATGGTACAGCAAGCTATCGGCAATGGATACCCTGCAAATGGTATTGACAGATGATACTGCTTTTGTGGCATTGAAAAATGCCGCCCTTGCCAATACCTATACAGTGGCACTTACAAGGGCGCTTTCTGACAATGCTTACTTATCAACCATTTTGGTGGATGGTGTAGCCATGGAAGAATTTGTGCCCGAAGGGGATGAGTTCTATGTCGAAGCACACGATGGCATCAGCATCGAGCCCGTCTTGGCAGAAGAAGGACAACAAATGACCATTGCTTTTGACCAAGCTACCCAAATTTATACCATTACGGTAACAGCACTTGCCGGTAATAGTCACGAGTACAAACTTACTTTGCAAGAGCCTATCCGCACCAATGTAGATTTGGCAGGTATCTTAATAGACGGGGTGATGTTGGATGGATATAACAAGGATACACTATCGTATAGCTACGTAATACCTTGCGATATGCCCAAGTGGACTGAGCCTACGATGCCGGATATTCAAGCCATAGCGGCAGCTGAGGGTCAAGTTATAAGCATCGAAGTAGGTAATATAGATGGTACATCCTACATTACCGTACGTAACAAAGAGGGCGAAGAAAAAGCCACTCTGTCGAAAGAATATCGTATTGACTTTACGCCTCAGCCATCGTCGTATGTATTCTTAAACAGCATTGCTGCCAACTATACGGTGTTGCCCGATTTTGATGCACAAAAAACCATGTCGTATAATGTGGATGTTCCTGTTGGTCAGCCCAAACCGGTTATTACCTACGAAAAAGGCGATGCTTTCCAACAAGTAACCGAAAGTGATAACGGCAACCAAAAAACCTTGTTGGTGACGGCACAAGACGGCTCGCAATTGGCATACGTTATCAACTATATTACCCACTACACCGGTGATGCCAATTTGGCGGCGATTACCTTGGATGGGCAACTATTAGAAGAATTTGCCCCGGATAAATACACCGGTTATCAAGTAGAATTAGAAGTAGGAACGACATTGTTGCCTCAAATCAGGGCTATTGCTGGCGCTGATGGTCAAACCATTACCATCCACAGCGATGGTGTAAACGGTGAGACGGTTATTACTGTAACGGCAGACGATGGCGAAACTACCAAAGAATACCGCATTCAGTTTACCGTTAAATTGTCGGATAATGCGACCCTAACCGATTTGATCGTTGGCGAAGAAAGTGTTATTGCTCACTATGCTCCCGATGCGATGAACTATACCCATGTGTTGCCGGTGTCACCTCGCGAATGGCCGATGGTGGCTTGGGTGCCCGGAGATATTTACCAGCGTGTCGATACCATCGAACGTGTAATAGACACATGGAACAAAGAACTGGTGTTGTTTGTAACGGCACAAGATGGTGAACATAAAAACACCTATACCCTTCAATTGCAAATTGCCAAATCGGATGTAGATACCTTGCAGGCTATCTATTTTGATGATATTGCCTACGAATTGTTCGACCCACGAACTGCAGATACCATTGTGTATGAGTTGCCAGTAGGTACCACCGAATATCCTACCGTTACTTATAAAGAAGGAGATGAGTTCCAAACCGTTGAACAAGTAGTAGATGGCGATAAAGTAACGTTGAAAGTAACCGCCGAAAACGAAGCAGCACGAACCTATGTTATCCAATTTGTTGTCTTGCACTCGGACAATGTAGATTTAAATGCCATTTATGTAGGTTACGAACCTTTGCCCGGATTTAAAGCCGATAGTTTGTCGTACAATTACGTATTGCCTTATGGCACGACAGAGTTGCCTGTGGTAGAAGTAGAAAAAGGCGAATCTTGGCAGCAAATAACCACACAATCGGGAGGTGTAAATGGCGATTACATCATTCATGTAGTGGCAGATGATGGCATCACCGAAAGAGATTACATTATTCACTTCTCGGTGGCTAAATCGGACAATGCTCTATTAAAAGATGTATTGATAAACAGCGAATCGTTGAAAGGATTTGATAGCGAAATCTTTGCATATACCGTCGATTTGCCTTATGCTACCGAACAAGTGCCTTTGGTAGAAGGAGTGAAAACCATCGAAGGTCAAACCGTTGAGGTGGTGCATGCTGCCACTCTTGCCGATACGACCTTTGTAGTGGTAACTGCCGAGGATGGTATTACCCAACAAACCTACTCGTTTGCATGGAACGTGCTTCCGTCGTCTAATGCTTACTTGCAGATGATCTATTTGAATGGTGAACTGATGCCCGATTTCGATCCCGAGGAACCCTACTACGATCATGTAGAAGTACCATACGGTACTACCCAATGGCCCGAAGTAACATGGTTGGAAGGTGATAAAGATCAAAAAGTAACGTTGGAAATGAACGATAATGTGGCATTGCTTAAAGTCGAAGCACAAGACGGTGAAAATTACAACGAGTATCAATTGACCTTTGTAATTGCCAAATCGACCGAAAATCGTTTGAAAAACATATACCTCAAAGGCGAAGCGATTGTAAACTACAATCCGGACGAGACAAAATGGAACGTAGTATATCCAAATGGAACACCTCAGAGCGAGTTGGCAACCATCGAAGATGTAACCTACGAAGTATTTAACCCCACCGAACAAGTGGAAGTGATGAGCAGCGATGATGTGTTGATTTTGCTTGTTACTGCAGAGAATGGCGATATTCGAGTTTACGAGATTACGCAAGAAATTGCCTTGTCGAGCAATACACGTTTGGACGATATCTTAATCAATGGCGAATCATTGCCCGGTTTTGATCCGGATGTGTTGGAATATGTTTACGTATTGCCTTATGGTTCGACATCGGCACCCAATGATATACAATACATATCATCGGACGAAACACAATCTGTGTCGTTGTTAATCAACCCGATTAGTGATCCTACACAGATTTTCGTGACTGCCGAGGATGGAACAGTGGTGGTGTATAGCATTCAATTTGTGCCAGACGATTTTGACCCATCGTCCACACCTACCATCGATAATGTATGTGTAACCAGCAGAGCAGATAATACGTGGAAATTTACGACCAATTGCACCGGTATCATCCTGTACTTATCTACGTTGGATGGCAAGATTTTGCTCAAAGCCAACCTGCCTGTGGTAGACCCCAACGTGCCGGAAATTTGTAGCGACGAAGCCAATGGATATATCCTTGATCAAGCGTTGGATCGTGTCATTGCCTACTATTTTGTGCACCAAAACAAGACCATTGTTAAGAGTGGCAAAATCAGGGTCTCTCAACAATAAACAACTTTCTATAACATGCAAAAAAAGTCGAAAATTTTGGTTTTCGACTTTTTTGTTTATCTTTGTCTATCTAACCGCTTTATGTATGAAAAAAATCACTTTACTCCTACTTGCCATTTGTGCGACAACCACGCTTTTTGGGGTAACCATTCCCAAAGGTGTTATCTATTACGATAACTCCATTACGCAATTCGAAACGGTTCGTTTTTCGTATGGTTATCGTGATATCGAAGAAACGACACTAGTTACCATGACACACCAAGGTGACAATATTTGGTCGTACAACATTCCCGCAGCAATCGAAGATGTATATCGTTACATCTTTTTGGAAACAGAATTGTCTGATGGTATCTACGACTCTACCTTTCCTGATTTTAAAGACATGATAGCCTTAGATCGTGGCGAGGTGAGAACGGCAACAACTGACAAAACCATTTGCACAGGTTGTACGTTTGTTCCGGTTGATAACTTAGAAAAAAATTGGTATCAGGGTAGCTGGGTAAAGCCCTCGGACGATGAGGATGATACCGAAAAACCAGTTGTCCCGGAACTGCCTAAGGCTACTTGTAATCCCCATTCGGCAACTGTCCCTGTATTTTACTTGAATACAGAGAACCAAGCACCCATCGAATCGAAAGAAGAATACGTAAATGGCTCGTTGTATATCGACGCATTGGATAACGAAGGATATTCGTCGGTAGGGAGTGCCTCCGAACCGGTAATTACAGAGGTAAAAGGCAGAGGAAATTATACATGGACTGGCTTTGAAAAGAAACCGTATCGTATAAAAATGGATGCCAAAGCATCTTTGCTTAATATGACCAAAGATAAAAGTTATACCTTATTGGCACACGCAGACGATAACTATGGTTTTTTGCGTAATACGGTAGGATTTGCGTTGAGTCGGTTTTTTGAGTTGGGTTATACCCCTACAGCCGAGCCTGTCGAATTGATTTTGAATGGCGAATACAAAGGATTGTATTTCTTGACCGATCATATCAAAGTATCGTCCAATCGTGTTAAAATAGAAGAACAAGATGATTTGGAAACCGATCCCGAAAAAATTACCGGAGGTTGGCTCTTAGAAATAGACAACTACAGCGACGATCCTCATATTACCATCTATAAAAAAGACGAGTGGTACGGTACGGAATATGCGCAACCTATGTGGTTTACCTACAAATCGCCCGAAGAGCTGTCTGCTCAGCAGGAAACTTACATTACCGACTTTTTGAATAAAGCCAATGATGCTGTCTATGCCGAGGATAAAAGCAGCACCGAATGGGAAACATACATCGACATGGATTCGTTGGTAAACTACTACTTGGTATACGAAATTTTGGCTAACCGCGAAGGATTCCATGGTAGCTGCTATTTGCACAAAGAAAGAGGCGAAAATACCAAGCTGATTTTTGGACCGGTATGGGACTTTGGCAATGCGCTCTGGAATATGAACAATACGTTTATACACGAGGATTGGGCGTATGGGGTGAAATGGATTGACCAAATTGCCAAATTTCCTCGTTTCCAAGCTGCCGTTCGCGAACGCTGGTTGGAAAAAAGAGGTAGCCTGATGCCTTACTTACGTGCTGAGGTAGATGCTTTTATCGATAAAATTACCATGGCGTCGCAGTGCGATTGTAAAAAGTGGCCCGAATATGGCAATGAAAATGTGTTAGAACGCAAACAAGCATTTTATGATATTATTTCGGCACGTTTGGCATGGTTGGATACCCAATTTGGAACCGTAGATGTTACCGAAGAACAAGCCTTGCAACTTAGTGTATATCCCAATCCAACCGAGGGCAATATCAATATTGTTAGCGAGAGTGCTGTAAGCTATGTTACCCTATGCGACCTGTCGGGTAAGGTATTGCAAACCTTTGATGATGCTTCTACTACCTTGCTTTTGAACGTGCAACCCGGTACTTACCTGCTGAATGTAGCTACCGATAATGGGGTGCAAGTAAGAAAGGTTATTGTTTATTAAGTTGACGATAACGAACGATAAGTTGCGGCACAGGATAGTTCTCTATCTCTGTGCCGTTTATTTTTACCAGTCCATCAGGAAATGCGTGGTCGGTAGTAACGGCCAATCGAACAAAATGTGCTATGATGGTTTGGTGGCTCAACACGTGCTTGTAGGCAGGAGAAATGCCGATAATGGTGGCGTTTATTTGTTGAATAAAAGGATGTTGGCAAATGCTTGTTTCGTCGTAATCTCCCTCTATGAGATAGGGCTCGTATAAACCTTGCCAAATGTCTTTTGCGGTGCGTTGCTGCAAGTAGGTGTTGCCATTTGCCCAAATATCCATGTACCAAAAGTGGCGAATGCGTTGCTTGGTTCTTTTTTCTTTGACAGGCAAAGGGGCAGTTTGGTGGGTGCGTGCAGCTTCGCATTGTTCTAAAAAAGGACACGTGTCGCACAACGGTGCTGTTGGCGTACATTGTAGGGCTCCAAAATCCATGATGGCTTGGTTGTAGGTGGCTGCTTGTTGTTTGTCTAATTGTTCTTGCGCCAATTGTGCAAATAGCTTTTTACCTGCGGTGCTATCAATCGGAGTATCGATGCCAAATAAGCGTGAAAGGACGCGGTATACATTGCCGTCGATGGCGGCAATAGGAGCGTTGCTCGAAAAAGAAGCGATAGCAGCAGCCGTATAGGGGCCAATACCGGGTAGCATCAGAAGTGTGGGGTAGTGGGTGGGAAATTCGCCATTGTATAGGCGCATTACTTGTTGTGCCGCTTTGTGCATGTTGCGTGCTCTCGAGTAGTAGCCTAATCCTTGCCATAAACGCAAAATAGCGGTCTCAGTAGCATTAGCAAGGTGAGAAACGGTAGGAAATGCCTTTATAAAACGGTGGTAATAGTCCATTCCCTGAGCCACTCGCGTTTGCTGTAAGATGATTTCGGACACCCAAATGGCATACGCATCTTGGGTGTTGCGCCATGGTAAATCGCGCTTGTTTTGTTTGTACCAATCTAATAATATAGGGCTAATTCTCATCTGTTTACTGTATTTCTGGTATGTAAAAGTACGCTAAAAAAACGAATTCAAAAAAAAATCTCAATTCTTTGTAAAAAGTGTGGCTTTTGTAAAAGAAAAGTACTATATTTGCACTCTGTTTTGCCGAACAGATTCTGTAAGCTAAATAACTGATAAAAAAATACATAATATGACAAAAGCAGAAATTGTAACCGAGATTGCTAACCAAACCGGTATTGATAAGGAAGATGTTTTGAAAGTAGTAGAGGGTTTTATGGCTCAAGTAAAAAACTCTTTGTCTGCTAACGAAAACGTATATCTACGTGGATTTGGTAGTTTTGTAGTAAAAGAA
This sequence comes from Paludibacteraceae bacterium, assembly GCA_017508305.1. Lineage (GTDB taxonomy): Bacteria > Bacteroidota > Bacteroidia > Bacteroidales > Paludibacteraceae > Enterocola. The sequence continues at coordinate 8,672 of JAFVZF010000057.1, forward strand.
AGAAAGCAAAAAGTAGCACGTAATATTTCAAAAAATATTACCATTACTATCCCTGCTCACAATATTCCTTCTTTTAAACCTGCCAAAACATTTGTAGAAGCAGTAAAAAACAACGGATAATTACAACTATTAAATTCATACAGTTATGCCAAGCGGAAAAAAAAGAAAAAGACATAAAATGTCTACTCACAAACGTAAAAAAAGACTTAGAAAAGATCGTCACAAAAAGAAAAAATAATTTCTGAGTTTTTTACAGAAAAAGAAAGAACAAACATGAATTTTCGCTATGTTTGTTCTTTTCTGTATGTAACCGATCGGATGTGTGCAAAGAGGTGATGCACAGGGTGGCAAAATTGTCCGAACAGTGTCGACTTTTGCCCCTTTAAGCAAGTGGTATGGAAAGTAAACTGATATTAGATGTAAACCAGCAGCAAATATCCATCGCTCTAACCGAGGATGGACGTTTGGTAGAATTTAGCAGGGAAAGTCGTGAAGCAACTTTCTCGGTAGGCAACGTGTATTTGGCAAAAGTCAAAAAAGTGATGCCCGGTTTGAACGCTGCTTTTGTGGATGTTGGTTTTGAAAAGGATGCTTTTTTGCATTATTTGGATTTAGGTTTGCATTTTTCGTCTACGCAGCAATTTTTAGAATCTATACTTGCTAACAGAAAGAAACAACCTTCTATGAACAAGGTAGTTGCTACCGAAGAACTGCCCAAAGAAGGAGTTGTTACCGATTATCTGGTAGGTGGGAAAGAGGTGTTGGTGCAAGTAGTAAAAGAGCCCATTTCTACCAAAGGACCTCGTCTGACGGCAGAAATATCGTTAGCTGGCAGAAGTTTGGTGCTGCTGCCCTTTGGCAACAAAGTGTCGGTATCGCAAAAAATCCATGCCAACGAAGAACGCTTTCGACTAAAAAAGATTTTGCAAGCAGCCAAGCCGGCTCATTATGGTGTAATCGTTAGAACCGTAGCAGAGGGGAAACCGGCGCAAGAACTAATCAACGAATTAGAGGTGTTGATTGCTAGATGGGAAGAGGCTTTGCATAACATACAGCGTAGCAAAGAAAATCCGTCGCTCATTATCGAAGAAATCGGAAGGGCAGAGGCCATTTTACGCGATCATTTTAATCCGAATTATGACCAAATTGTTGTAAACGACAAAGAGGTGTACGAAGCTATTAAATCGTATGTAAGCTTGATTGAACCATCGCGTGCCTCTATTGTGAAGTATTACGACGATGAGTTGCCTATTTTTGATGTATACAACCTTACCAAACAAATAAAATCGTCGTTTGGACGCATTGTCCCTTTTAAAAAGGGGGCTTATTTGGTAATCGAACATACCGAGGCACTGCATGTAATCGATGTAAACAGTGGTACACGCAATAAATCGAGCAATGTGCAAGAAGAAAATGCCTTTGAAGTAAATATGGCAGCGGTAGATGAAATTGCTCGTCAAATGCGTTTGCGTGATATGGGAGGTATCGTCATCATCGACTTGATAGATATGCGTACGGCAGAGCACAAGCAACAGGTGTACGAGCGTATGTGCGCCAGCATGAAAAACGATTCTGCCAAGCATCAGGTGTTGCCTTTGACCAAATTTGGACTGATGCAGATAACGCGCCAACGTGTACGTCCTGTCACTGAAGTGGAAACCCAAGAAACGTGTCCTACATGTGGTGGGCATAATAAAATAAGAGCCTCTATCTTGTTTGTCGACTTTTTGGCTGCCAAGATAGAAATGGTAGAAAGTCAGCTAAAAACCAAACGTTTCTTTTTGTATGTACATCCTTTTGTGTATGCCTATTTAAATCAGGGCTGGTGGTCGTTGTTACGCAAATGGCGTTGGAAGTATGGCTGGTCATTTAAGGTGCTTCCCAACTACGACTTTGCCCTTTTGCAATACCGCTTTGTCGATGCAGAGGGAAATGAGTTGGATGTGCAAGACAATATGGGAATGGCATAAATGCCGTTCCTTTTATCTTTTTATCCTGACTTTATGACAATACAAGAACGGTATGATAAGGTGTTGGAGTGGTTTAGAGGCAATATGCCCATCGCTCAATCGGAACTAAACTATAGCAATCCTTTTGAATTGTTGGTAGCTGTGGTGCTTTCTGCTCAATGTACCGATAAACGGGTAAACATGGTTACCCCAGCTTTGTTTAAAGCTTATCCTACGGCAAAAGAAATGGCAAAAGCCTCTCAGCATGCCATATACGAATACATCAAATCCATCTCTTATCCCAATAATAAGGCCGCGCATTTGCATCGGTTGGCACAAAAATTGCAGCAAGATTTTGAGGGACAGGTGCCCTCAGATATGCAGTTGTTGCAAAAACTGCCCGGAGTAGGCCGTAAAACTGCCAGCGTCGTTATGGCAGTTGCCTTTGATAAGCCGGCTATGCCGGTCGATACCCATGTGTTTAGGGTAGCGCATCGCTTGCATTTGGTAGGCAAATCGGCAACTACCCCCTTGGCAGTAGAGAAAAAACTGACACGTTACATTCCAAAGGCAGAATGGGGAGTGGCACACCATTGGTTGCTGCTTCATGGTAGATATGTGTGCACTGCCCGTCACCCGCAATGCGGTAGCTGTGGATTGTCGGAGGTTTGTCCCTCAAAAACGATTGAAACCACATAGAAGTAGCATAAATTATTTAAACAATTGATAAAAAGAGAACATAATTCGCAGAAAAGAATTAACTTTACATGCTCAAAAACTAACGTGGAAGTTGTAGTCCACAAAAAAGTGAAAATTATGATCAAGATTACCTTTCCTGATGGCTCAGTACGCGAATATCAAAGTGGCGTAACTGGGCTACAAATTGCCGAAAGCATCAGTATGCGTTTGGCACAAGATGTGATTGCCGTACAAGTAAATGACACTGTAACAGAAATAGATCGTCCCATCACCCAAGATGCAACCATTAAGTTGTTTAAATGGGAAGACGAAGAAGGTAAACACGCCTTCTGGCATACTTCCGCTCACTTAATGGCAGAGGCATTGCAAGAATTATATCCCGGTATTCAATTTGGTATCGGACCTGCTATCGAAAGTGGTTTCTATTATGATGTCGATCCCGGCGATGCCGTAATTAAAGAGAGCGATTTCCCTGCTATCGAAGCCAAAGTAATGGAAATTGTAGCTCGCAAAGAACAAGTGGTACGCGAAGAAATTAGCAAAGCCGATGCGTTGGCAATGTTTGAGGCAAAAAA
>JAFVZF010000058.1 GCA_017508305.1 Paludibacteraceae bacterium
CTGATTCGGCGCAGCGTTCGCCGTCGATGGCGGCAGAGACGATACCACCAGCATAACCAGCACCTTCGCCGCAAGGATACAATCCTTTTAATTGAACATGCTGAAGTGTCTGATTATCACGCAAAATGCGAATGGGTGCCGAAGTACGTGTTTCTACACCAATTAACATCGCCTCGTTGGTTAAAAACGCTTTACTCCATTTACCAAAGGCTTTAAAACCTTGTTGCAGACGTTTAGACACATCGGTAGGCAATAAAAAATGCAAAGGAGACGATATAACACCGGGCACATACGATGTAGAAGGTAAATCAAACGACATTTTACGATTCACAAAATCAACCATACGCTGTGCGGGAGCCACTTGCGTCATACCACCATTTACATACGCATCGCGCTCCATGGTTTGCTGAAATCGCATTACATTGAACACAGGCGGAACCTCTTTATCAAGTGGCAGATCTTCGGGGCGTACTTCTACCACCATACCCGAATTTGCCCATTTAGAGCCACGATTGGAGGGAGACATGCCGTTTACCACCACTTGTTCGGGTCCACTTGCAGCAGGCACCACAAAACCACCGGGACACATACAAAACGAATAGACTCCCCTGCCCTCTGCTTGCGTAACAAAGCTATATTCGGCAGCAGGCAAATACTCGCCCCTTCCTTTGGGGCTATGGTATTGCATTTGATCGATAAGCACTTGCGGATGCTCCAAACGCACTCCGACGGCAATACCCTTACTTCGATGGTAATTTGTTTGCGGTAAAGCATTTCATATACATCGCGCGCAGAATGTCCCGTTGCCAAAATAACAGGTCCTAAAAAGGTCTTTCCATCGTGCGTTTCTACACCTTTTACCTCGTCATTATCGACAAGCAGATCGGTTACTTTGGTTTGAAAATGCACCTCACCACCACAGGCGATAATGCGCTGACGCATATTTTTGATCACATCGGGCAGCTTATCGGTACCGATGTGTGGATGTACATCTACCAAGATATTGGGATTAGCCCCATGCGCACAAAAGATAGAAAGGATACGGTTTACATCGCCTTTCTTTTTGCTACGGGTATATAATTTTCCATCCGAATAAGCACCCGCACCACCTTCGCCAAAACTGTAGTTGGATTCGGGATCGACCATGTGTTGGCGTGAAATTTGCGCGATATCACGTTTACGGTCGTTCACGTTTTTGCCACGCTCTAAAACAATGGGGCGCTTATCCAATTCTATTAAACGCAAGGCAGCAAACAATCCGGCAGGACCTGCACCCACCACTACCACTTGGGGCTTATCGCTTACATCGTGGTAGTTATTTTGAAGCAACACAGGCGCCAAAGGCTGTTCGCGCACAAACACACGTACTTTCAAATTGACATATACCGTACGTTGGCGCGCATCAATAGAACGACGCAACACCCTAACAGCCGTAATATCTTTTAGGTTCAAACCTTTTTCGCGGGCAACAAACTCTTTTAGAAAGTTTTCTGCCGATGCCACTTTGGGGAGAACGCGGATGTCGTATTCGTTAATCATGTTTAGTCGTTGAGTCGTTTAGGTGTTGAGTCGTTTATTTGTTCGCTTCGCTCACAATGAATCGATGAATCGGTGTTTTTTGATGACTAATCGACTAACCGACTAATCGACTAATCGGAGAATCGATATTTTCTATAAGCGAAAAAAGGGAACCGATTGGGGTTCCCTTTGTGTTTGCTTTGCGATGCTACAATTATTCTGCAGCAGCTTCAGCTGGAGCTTCTTCAGCAGCGGCTTCGGCAGCAGCAGCTTCTTGAGCAGCCAACAATTCAGCTTTTTTAGCAGCGATTTGAGCAGCTTTAGCTTTGTTAGCAGCTTTTTCAGCTTCCAAACGTTCTTTTGCAGAAGCTTCTTTGTTAGCAGCCAATTTAGCAACAACTTGGTCGTTTGCTTTGTCTTTACCAGCTTTCCAAGCTTCAAATTTTTGTTTTGCTACTTCTTCGGTAAAGGCGCCTTTTTTAACACCACCCATTAAGTGTTTCATCAACAAAACACCTTCGTTCGACAATATGTTACGAACAGTGTCAGTTGGTTGTGCACCACAGTTAATCCATTTCAAAGCAGCTTCGAAGTCTAAATTTACTGTCGCAGGATTGGTGTTAGGGTTGTAAGAACCAATGCGTTCAATAAATCTGCCATCACGTGGCGCTCTTACATCGGCTACAACAATGTGATAATACGCATAAGATTTGCGGCCGTGTCTTTGCAATCTAATTTTAGTTGCCATTTCAAATAATAATTTAAAAATTAATAACTTCAGTGCATTACTCGAATGCGGGGGCAAAGATAATGAAAATAAATGAGAGTTGAAAAAGGAGAAAGGAGATTTTTTTTGACAAGCGGTTATTTCTGTGTATAAATAGTTTGCGTGGGGAAAGCAAAGTTCCAACCTTTGGCATTGAATTGTTTCAGGATGGCAAGGTTTACTTGGCTTTGGGTGTCGAAAATATCGGCACGACGCTTGATGTAATAAATAAAGGTTATACCCAACGAAAAATCGCCATAGTTGGTAAAGGCAACCACTACTTCGTTTTTGATGGTATTGATTTGATCAGGCAATTGTTTGAGCCAATCCATGGCTTCTTGCATGGCTTCTGGGGTAGTATCGTACGTCAAACCCAACACCAAGGTTATTTTGCGTGCCTCCTCGGCTGTTACGTTTTCTATTTCGCTATCGACAATTTTGTAGTTGGGTATGGTTACCAACCTACCCTCTAAAGTACGTATGCGGGTACTTCGCATGCCAATATCCTCTACGTTACCATCAAAACCTGCCACTTTGATACGTTCGCCCAACTTAAAGGGTTTATCCATAAAGATGGTAAAACCGCCAAACATATTTTTGATGGTGTCTTGTGCTGCCAACGCAAACGCAATACCACCTATACCCAAAGTGGTTAGCATGGCTGCCACATCAATGCCCACCAACGTAAGCGTAGTAATAATAGCAACTATCCAAATAAGACCCGATGTTACTTTTTGTACTGCCTTGATAACATTGACATCCAATTTGGTATTTTTGTTAGTAGCCGCGTATGGCAACAAAAAATCGTCCAGTACGTTGTTGATAAAGCGATTGATGATCCATGTTATATCCAACACCATCAATACTTTAAACGCCATTTTTAGAATGGGGTATGCCGACGGTGGTAGCACCAACATTTGCACTGCCACATAAATGCCAAACAATACCAAGCCACACACAAATGGCAGTTGCAACACATTGAGCAACAGATCGTCTACTTTTGTAGTCGTTTTATCGGCTTTGGCACGCAAATATTTCTTTTCGACCCAAACCATCAATCGACCAATGGCTGCAGAGGCTATAACAATTCCTACAAACCACAACCAATTCTCCCATGTATTATTATCCGATAAAAAGGCAAAAAAAGCTTTCATAAAGGGGTATTTTCAAGGGTTAACGCATACAAAAGTAACGAAATGCCATGCAAATTGCAATGGATACAGCTAAAAAAATACTTAGTGGCTAACGGCGATATGGTTACAAATCCATTCTCCTACTTCAGAAGTGCTGTACGCTTTTTTATCGCCTGCCAAGTCGGCGGTTACGATGCCTGTATCCATAGAGGCTTGTACAGCTTCGCGAATGGTTCTACCCTCTTCTAACAGGTTAAAATATTCCAACATCATGGCTGC
>JAFVZF010000059.1 GCA_017508305.1 Paludibacteraceae bacterium
TACAAGAGGTAATCGAAGAAGATGACATTTTATAGCAATCAAATGAACGAATCTTATCAAAAGCTATGGGATGAAACAAAAAAATACCTGCAACTCAGGTACGATTTGTTACGTGTAGAACTACTTGAAAAAAGTTCGCAAATCATCTCCATTATGCTCATGGTAATCATTGCTATACTATTGGGCATCATCATCTTTACCTATTTGTCCGTTTTACTATTAGTATGGCTTGAAACATTGTTTGGAAGTTTTATACCCGGATTGTGCATTGTACTGGGTATTCATGTATTACTATTGATTCTTGTCGTGGCATTTAGAAAGCAATGGTTCTTACATCCGCTTATCAAAAGCTTTAGCAAGATACTTTACAGCAACGAGTCTGATTGTAAAAAAGAGGAGGTTTGATTATGGAGCAAAGCACACCTATTAGCAACATGGCAACGCTACTTGCCGAAAAACAGCGCTTGCAAACCGCCATCTACCATCAAGAACAGGTTATACAAAAACAGTTTGCCAAAAGCAAGGCTGATACCGTGCAGCAATTAGCTCCTACTAACTTGCTAAAAAATGGTATTTCGCATATCTTTTCGATAGCCACCTTGCGAAATAATCCTATTTCGTATTTTCAAATTGGGTATAAAATTATCGCCTATATGATACGAAAAAGACGAAAAAGATAATTCCTTTTCGCCTTTCGCAAACGTTTTTTATACTAAAAATGCTATTTTTTACCTATTTTTATTATCTTTGTGCGAAACGTTATAGCGTTTCGCACTTTTCTATTTAACCTTTGCGATTACTATCAAAAAAAATGAGACTAAAAATCACACTCTCCCTTCTCTTCACATTGAGTACCTCGTTACTATGGGCTCTCCAAATTAACGACATTACCACCACCGAAGATTTTTGTAAAAATGGAACCATTACCGTTGATGCACAAGGAGGCGCACAACCATACGAATACTCGTTGGATGGTTTCTCTACTGTACAAACCTCGCCTATTTTTACCAACCTATCTTATGGCGTATACACGGTTTATGTACGCGATGCGGAGGGCAATACCGCCCAATCTACCGCCAATAGCGTAGTAGTAAAAAACGAGGTATTAGCGTTGCTTCAAGACCCTATTGCCACACCCGCCACTTGCGCTGCAAATAACGATGGCAGTGCTTACATGGAAATTACCGGAGGCATTCCTTTTAGCGGCGATATACGTTACAAAGTAATGCTTACATGTGATAATCAAGTATTTGTAACCGACAGCATTGAGTATATAGACAATGGTAACTCCACCACTATTGTGCTGCACAAGTTACCCAAAGGTACATATGTAGGTTCGATACAAGACAAAGGAGGCTGTAGTGTTGGATGCAGTTTCAACATCCAAGCTCCCGAAGCACTAAGAGCAAACATTATCGAAACCACCCACGTAAAATGCAAAGGAGACAGCACTGCTTCGATCAAATTTGCGCTATCAGGCGGCACCATTCCTTATCAAGTTGCGGCATACACCGAATTAAACAATCCCGACTCCATCAAAGCCAGCACCACCTCTATCAGCGGAACAGAAATCGCTCTAATCGGATTGTGCGCGGCCAAATATTACATCCAAATAACAGACAAAAATGGTTGCTACGAATGGTTGGAACAAACCATCAGCGAACCCGTAGATACATTGAGCTACACTCCCTATGCGAACAGTATTAGTTGCAATGGCGAAACCAACGGCAAAATTTTTGGCAGTGCAACGGGTGGCACTGCTCCCTACACCTACAAGATAGTGGGCATGGACACCCCCTACAACGACAGCAACGAAACAGGTCTATTCGAAGGACTTCCGAAAGGCATCTACAGTGCCATTGTAACCGATGCCAACGGATGTATATTCAGTCCCGCAGAGCTACTAACCGTTACAGAAGCCGAAGCGTTGAGCATCGACCCGCTTACCAAAATACCGGCAGCTACCGTCACTTGCAAGGACGACAAAACGGCATCGGTCACTTTTACCATCGCAGGACGTGAACAAGTAGTGGCTCCTTCGGACACAGCAAGGTATTACAGCATCCGACTATTTGACATAACCCGTCAACAAGAAATTATTACACCTAACTTAAAATACACCAATAAATTTCACCCCGTTTTGACAAAAAACAGGGTAGAAGAAGTACCGGGCGTCGACAAAAATGGAGCACCCATTATCAATAAAATAACGCACAAAGACACCCTATGGACAGAAGGTTGCCACGAAATAACCAAAGAACTGGAATTAACCGACTATACCGTCGACAAGCGTGGTTTTGACTGCGATGACAAAATCACCATATCAGGATTAGGCGCCGGAGCATACCGCGTAAGCTTTTACCAAGGAGCTTGCCAATTTGGCGAGTCTGTTACCTTTACCGTAGAAGTAACCGGAAGTTTACCTTTGGTACAAATTAACGATGTCGCTAACTTCTGCGACGAAAGCGAATATACCATATCCCCTACCATTACCGCCACCCCTGCTATTTCCAACTATTCATGGACTTTAGGAGGAGTAGAAATTGGCACTGAAAAAGATCTAACATACACTTTTATTGCTGCCGATAATGGTCGATTGTTACAGCTAACAACCACCAACCGTTGCGGCACATCGCAATCGAACGAAGTAAAAATAACCGTACGCAATCGCCCCACAGCCGAGTTGGAAACAGACAAAGATTATTTGTGCCAAAATCAATCTGCAAACCTCAACATTACCTTTAAAGGCACAGCTCCATTTACCTACCAACTACCTGACGATAGCGAATATAGCACTACCAACACCACCATTTGGCAACAAGTAACTCCGCTTAAAGATACAATATACACACTACCAGCCCTAAAAGACGCCTATTGTGTTGCCAACATAGAGAAAGACATCCAATCGACAGCCATTGTGGTTTATCCCGAGCCTGACTACGGAATGGACATTGACATCCCAGACCCTATGGTTAGTGGCAAGTACGTAACCATTACCGGCTACGAAGGATTTGTGGCATACTCCCTACAAGTAAATGGCGAAGCAATTGCCGCCCACCAACAAGCCAATACCTTTAAAACCAAAAAATTTGCTCACGGCACATCCAACAACGAATTTGTCATGAATTTTACAGACAAGAATGGTTGCCAATGGACCAGTAGCGAAGTAAGAGCTATTACCTCCGAACTATTTCCCAATATATTTACGCCCAATGGAGATGGTGTAAACGATATTTTGTTGGCAGATTATTCCATTAGTATTTTTGACCGCAATGGCAATCTACTATACAAGGGCAGCGAAGGATGGGACGGCACCGTAAACGGCAAGCCAGCCAACCAAGGCGTCTACCTATACGTTATTGAATTAACCGACGAGGCAGGCGAAACCTTCCAACATAAACAAACCGTAACCTTACAGCGATAACCCTATAAAAGCAAACACAATGAAGAAACAAACCTCCTTTTTGATCATAACTTGCATAGGGCTATGCTTTGCCCTCCATGTATGGGCAGGAAACACTGCCGGGGACACACGCTTTATGCAACATAATTACAGCAGTGCTATCGAGGCCTATAAAAAATCCATTAGCGAAAAGGACAGCGCCCAGAATTGCAGTAAAAAGGCGGCATACGCTAAATTTAAAATAGGCGAATGCTACTCATACCTCAACCAACCCGAAGAAGCTGTTCAATACATCAACGATGCCATTATCAGTGGTTATCAAGAAGCCGAGGCCTACTTGGTTTACGGAAAAAATCTACAAAAATTAAGCAAATATAAATTAGCGAAAGCTGCATTCGAAGAATACGAACGCCTGCAACCTACAGATGTTCGTACCAAGAACTTAAAGCTTTCGTGCGATTTTGCCATGGTATACCAATCGCAAAATCCCATCTCGCCCGAACAACGATTAGAAGGCATCAACACCTCCAATATGGAATACGGCATTGGCTACTACAAGAATGGCATCATCTATGCCTCTACGTATAGCGACAAAAGCGGAATTAAATCGACCATGTACTACAGCGATGCCAACGACAACTATCAAACAGCCAGAACCATTGACAACATGGTAAAAATGCGCAAACCCAATATGGGAACGTTTGCCATCGATACAGTGAATAACATCATGTATTACTCGCGTTGCATCAATAACGAAAACAACGATTGCTACATTTACCACTCTAAATACCGCCAAAACAAATGGAAAAAATGCGGATTGCTTAATATTGGTGACAGACATACAGACGCAGCCCATCCCGCCCTATCGTCCGATGGCAAACGGCTTTACTTTACCTCTAACAGAGAAGGCGGCATGGGTGGAAGCGACATTTGGTACATCCAAAAGAAAGCCAATGGCAAATGGGATCCTACGCCCATCAATGCCGGAGCAGTAGTTAATACCGCCGGCAACGAAGCATTCCCCTACGTCGTAGAAAATACGCTTGTATTTGCATCGGACGGACACGTTGGATTTGGGGGGTACGATCTATACAGTGCACAAATTAACGGAGCATCTATTTCGGATGTGCGCAACCTGTATCGCCCCATCAACTCCTCGTACGATGACATCAATTTAATTGTTTCAAAAGAAAAAGACGAGGCCTTTTTGGTGAGTAGCCGACAAGTTGCTACCAACGATGATATCTACAAGTTCAAAGGTATCTTTAGTAGCATGATGGTTTCGGGGCATGTGTACGACAAAAAAACAGAAGAACCTTTGTCGGAAGCACAAATCATCATCAACGGAATGGGACATTCACAAACCGTACAAACAGATGAAAATGGCTACTATTACGCATTTGTTGAAGCAGGCGATTTTTATAAATTATTGGTAAGTTCAAAAGGGTACCTTTCTGACATTGCCATGATAAAAACCGAAAAAACCATCATTGGCAGTTTTCCTGTAGAGCAAGATTTTTACCTGTCACAAACAGCCATGTCTATTAGTGGTCGTGTTTACGACATGGAAACCAACGAACCTTTTATCAATGAGGATGTGATGCTTATATCGGACGAACAAGTAATTCAACAAACGAAAACTGATATTACCGGACGATATACCTTTACCGATTTGGAAAATGGCAAAGAATACCAAGTAAAGGTAAATAAACCCAACTTCTTATCCATCAGTAGCAAGCCATTTGTGTATAACGAGCAAAGTGGCAACAACACCCAATTTGACTTGGCTTCGATTTCTAACGATACCGGCAGTGCCAAAGGCAACTACTCGGGCAATCAACCATCGGGCCAACCCAAACGTGAAATTCAGCTACACGACATCTACTACAACTTTGACAGTGCAAAACTATCGCCCGATTCTAAGGCATCATTGGATCGCATCGTTATGTTAATGGAATCCAATCCTACACTGAAATTAGAATTTGGCTCACACACCGACGCACGTGGCACTGTCGAATACAACGACGAACTATCTTGGCAACGTGCCAAATCGGTAGTCGATTATTTGGTAGAAGCAGGCATAGCCAAAGATCGCCTAACCTGGAAAGGTTATGGAAAACGATACCCTATTATCAAAAATGCTGTAACAGAAGGAGAACACCGTCTAAACAGACGCACCACCTTTATTATTACAGACAAATAACCTTCAAAACAAACGACTATGAACATACTCAAAAAAATAGGTTTACTTTTAGCATTGGTGCCTGCTTTATCGTATGCACAAACCGATGGGCAAATCAGCCAACATCTGCTTACACAAACGCACTACAATCCCGCCACTACGGGTTCGACATGGATGGGAAATATCACCCTATTGGGACGTCATCAATTTATGGGATTTGAAGGTGCACCCACTATCGGTTTACTCAATTTTGATGTTTTAGCCCCCTCTATTAACTCAGGCTTTGGTTTATCGGTCGTGTACGACAAATATGGTCCGATAAGTGCGTACAATGCCATGATTAACTACGCCTACCACATTGGCATAGGCAAACACCAAACCCTATCATTTGGGTTGGGCGCCGGTGTACAAATGCGTCAATATGATGCTTCGGGCAATATTTACGAAAACGAAGACGATCCTATCAGCAATTACGAAAAAGACACCCAAATTGCCCCTGACGTTAATTTTGGCATACAATACACACTCAAAAACTGGGTCATCGGAGCATCGATTACGCATCTGCAACGTTATTTTATGCCAGAAGATGTACGTTTTCAATCTGTCAACTACTATGCCTACACCCGATACCGCTTTGAATTGGGACGTTACTGGAACATTATTCCCAGTATAGCTGTACATTACGACAATGTCATTGTAAACGAAGAAATCAACCTGCTGGTAGAATACACCAAGTTTATTTGGTTTGGGGCTTCTTATCGCATGAGAGATGCTTTACAACCTCAGTCGGTGGTACCCATGATTGGATTTAATATCTCCGATTATGTACGATTGGGCTATGCTTACCAATACAATCTAACCGAACTTAATCAATACAATAGTGGTACGCACGAACTAATGCTTACCTTTAGGTTCAAAACAAGAAGCAAAACCTACAAAACACCTCGTTTTGCAGAATGGTAAGCATTCGCGTTTGTGTTTTTCTACCACGTTACGCACAGGGATTTTTTCACTTAAAAGCTACAAAAGCTGAACTCGCCATCCGGCTCAAACAACACCTTTTGCTAACGCTTTTAAATAAAAAAATCTACTTCCTGCACTCCACTATGTAGAAAAACACAAACGCTCATTAAACTAGAAAAAAAGGAAGGAGGTAATTCATTAAAATTTCTCCTTTCTCCTTTATCAACTATCATTTTTTACGACATGTCTAAAGAGCAAGTATTACGGAAAGAAAAAGAGATGATAGACCAGACCTTTGAGCGCATGCTTAAAGATTACATGGCATCTCAACATGGAAAGAAAGAAGACATCATACGCAAAGCTTATCAGTTTGCCTATCAGGCACATTACGGCATTCGAAGAAAATCGGGCGAACCTTACATTTTACACCCAATAGCAGTAGCACACATTGTCTGTAAAGACATTGGATTGGGTTCTACATCCATCTGCGCTGCCCTGCTGCACGATGTAGTAGAGGATACCGAATACACAGTCGAAGACATTAGTAACCTTTTTGGCGAAAAGGTGGCACAAATCGTAAGTGGCTTAACCAAACTATCCGGAGGTGTATTTGGCGAGCAAGCATCTGCCCAAGCCGAAAACTTTCGCCGCTTAATCATTACCATGTCGCAAGATATCCGAGTGGTACTCATCAAGATTGCCGACCGCTTGCACAACATGCGTACCCTCGATTCGCAACCTGTAAATAAGCAGTACAAGATTGCCGGCGAAACAGAATACATTTACGCTCCACTGGCACACCGATTGGGACTTTTCTCCATCAAAACAGAATTAGAAGATTTAAGTTTCAAGTACAATTACCCCGAAAAGTACGAATACATAGCCAATCGATTGGCATCCGAACGCGAACAACGCATGGAGCAATACGATCGTTTTTCGCTACCCATTATGAACCGACTTTTGTCCATGGGATTTGAGTTTGTCATGAAAGAACGCATCAAATCTGCCTACTCTATTTGGAACAAGATGCAAGCCAAGCATATCCCATTTGAAGAAGTGTATGACATATTAGGAGCAAGAATTGTATTTGAGCCCCACCCCGGAGCGGACGAACGACAAGAGTGCTGGCGCATCTACAACCTAATCACCCAGATTTATACCCCCCACCCTTCGCGCACCCGAGATTGGGTAACAACCCCTAAATCCAACGGATACGAGGCATTACACGTTACTGTAATGGGACCTGACGGGCTATGGATTGAGGTACAAATACGCAGTCGCCGCATGGACGATATTGCAGAAAAAGGGTTGGCTGCCCACTGGAATTACAAAAAAGATTATTCATCGAGCGAATCAAAGATTGAGGAATGGTTGGGAACCATCAACGACTTGCTAAAACATCCCAATTCGGATGCCATGCAGTTTTTGGATACCTTTAAGCTCACCTTGTACGATGCTGAAATTTTTGTGTTTACCCCCAAAGGCGAAATGAAAACCATGCCTACCGGTGCTACAGCATTGGATTTTGCCTTTGAGATTCATACCGACATAGGACGTCATTGTATTGGAGCCAAAGTAAACAACAAGTTGGTGCCACTCAACTACGAATTGCAAAGCGGTGACCAAGTGGAAATTTTAACCGCGAAACAGCAACAACCTCAACCGGAATGGATTAACTATGTAACTACCATTCGTGCCAAACGCGAATTAGCATCACTATCCAAACAAGCCAATAAAGTTTACAGAGAAAAAGGCGAGTTACTGCTCAACGACACCTTCAAAGCATTGGGGATGCGACAATCTGTAGACAATAATTTATCCAACACTGTTTTACAAACCATTTTGCTACATTTCTCCTACAAAACTTTGGACGAGTTGCTTATTGGTTTGGGAAAAAACGAAATCACCATCAACCAACTCTTTTCGTTGGCTTTAAAAAATGGCAGAAAGATAACCGACAAAGAAATTTATACCCAACTTACCTCGTTAGAGACAACAGACGACGCTGCCAATATACTATCAGTCGGGTCGCAACACACCTGTCCCTGTTGCAACGCCATCCCCGGCGACGAAGTCATTGGGTTTAAAAACGCAGATGGAACAGTCTCTATCCACCTTCGCAATTGCGAGGAAGCCATGCGCCTAAAAAGCCAACAAGGCCCAAAGATTGTTTCGGTACAATGGGACGCGGTTCCAACTACCGACTTCTTTGCCCTTATTGAAATAAAAGGTTTAGACCGTAAGCGCATGTTATTGGACATTGTCGAAGTGATTTCCAACGAATTTGACAACAACATTAACCAGCTAAAGGTATCAACCATTGGCGGTATATTTAGGGCTGTTATCAACATTGCTATCCATCATGCCACCGAAATTCAGTCCATTTGTGATAAACTACAAACCATCGATGGTATTGAACACGTAAGCCGCATTAACAAAGAATGAGATTCCGTTTAATTTTTTTAGCAATAATGACCTGTACACAGTATACTCAAGGACATAACAATGTCTTTTTACAACCATACAATACCCCCTTTGAAAGCATCCCCTTTAACGAGATACGCATCACAGATTATACAGAAGCCTTGGATAAAGGATTGGAACAGCAGCGCCAATACATTGACAAAATAGCGGCACAAACCGAGGCTCCTACTTTTGCCAACACCATCGAAGCCTTGGAAAAAGGAACCGAGATTTTAGACAGGGTAACCGCTGTTCTTTTCAACCTAACCGAAGCTGCTACATGCGACCAATTAGACGAAATAGCCAACCGCTACTCGCCTATTCTATCTGAGGCATCCAACAAGGTTTTTCAAAACAAGGCCCTTTTTGAACGGGTTAAAACCGTTTACCAACAAGAAAAAGATAAACTTACGGGCGACAAGCGCAAGCTATTAGAAGATACTTATTTGACCTTTATTCGTTCGGGTGCCAACCTGAATGAACAAGACAAGGCTGCTTTTTCTGCCCTATGTAGCCAATTGAGCACAGAGACCCTAACATTTGGACAGCACGTACTCAAAGAAACCAACGCTTACCAACTGCACTTAACCCAAGAGCAAGATGTGGCTGGTTTGCCCGCCACAGCATTGGCGGCTGCCCAAACGAAAGCAAGCGAGAAAGGATTGGAAGGATGGGTATTTGATTTAAGCATGCCCAGTTACCTGCCTTTTATGCAGTATGCCCAAAACCGCGAATTGCGCAAAACGTTGTACATGGCATACAACCAAAAAGGAAATCAAGGAGGCGATAACGACAACAACCAATTGGTTAAAGACATTGTAAATCACCGCCTTGCATTGGCTAAACTAATGAATTGCGAGGACTATGGAAGCTACAAGTTGCAACGCAACATGGCGCAAAATAACGAAGGCGTATATCGTTTATTAGACCAACTGAGAGAGGTTTATTACCCCAAAGCCCTGCAAGAAAAACAGCAAATTACAGCCTATGCTCAAAAACTCGAAAACGATAGTTTATTTGAATTAAAACCCTGGGATTGGGCATATTATACCGAAAAATACAAAGAAGAAACCTATCATTTTAGCGACGAGTTACTACGCCCCTATTTTGAATTAAACCGCGTGATAGATGGTGTTTATTGGTTGGCTACCGAACTGTACGGCGTGAGTTTTAAAGAGAACCACGATATCCAGAAATACCACCCCGATGTTAAGGTTTACGAGGTATATGACGAAAACCAACAATATTTAGGACTGCTGTACGCCGATTTCTTTCCACGCAGCAACAAGCGCGGCGGTGCATGGATGACCGAGTTCCGTCAACAATACAGACGCGATGGCAAGCAGATACATCCACACGTGTCCATTGTCATGAATTTTACGCCTTCTACACCCGATGCGCCCTCGTTGCTCACCTTTGATGAGGTGCTAACGCTTTTGCACGAATTTGGGCATGCACTTCATGGATTGTTATCGGATGTAACATACGCCAGCCAGAGTGGCACAAATGTTCCCCGCGATTTTGTAGAACTACCCTCGCAATTGATGGAAAACTTTGCCACCGAAACGCATTTTTTAAGACACGTGGCGCATCATTACCAAACAGACGAGGTTATTCCCGATAGTTTGGTCGATGCCCTCAAAACCTCGCGCACGTATTTAGCCGCATACGCCTGCATACGTCAGTTGAGTTTTGGTTACATCGATATGGCTTGGCACACGCTTAAAGAGCCTTTTGATGGCAGTGTAGAGCAGTTTGAACGTACAGTGTGCCAAAAAACTGCGTTTTTTCAGCCCACGGCGGGCGTGTGCATGAGCACGCAATTCTCCCACTTGTTTGCGGGTGGGTATGCTGCTGGCTATTACGGATACAAGTGGGCTGAGGTGCTCGATGCAGACGCCTTTGCGGTGTTCCGCGCCCACGGAGGTATCAGCCGCGAAATTGGTAACCGTTTCAGAAACTGCATTTTACGCAAAGGCGGCAGCGAGCACCCGGCACACCTATACAAATCGTTTAAGGGAAGCGAACCTACCATTGATGCCCTTTTAAAGCGCGATGGCATTCAAGGACGGTGATTCGGTGATGCGGTGAGTCGGTGAGTCGATAATTCTCAAATCACCAAATCACCGAATTACCACATCACCAAATCACCGAATTACCATCAAATTGTAACACTTTTGTAATAAAATAACCCTTTTGCCTGTAAATTAACAGCAAAAGAGATATTTTTTTGCATTCTTTTCAAACGTTTGAAATTACATATACGCCACAAAGTAATCGAGCAAAGCAATATTCAGTCACAATTTCTAAAATATCCACTTGCCCTGTCAAATAAAAATATTAACTTTGCGATTGTGCGTGTGAAAATCACACCTTATTTATATAGCAAGACAATTTAAACAATTATTAATCTTATAACCTCATTTATGAAATTACAAGTTAGTAATGTCAATTATCCAAATTGGCGCCCTGTAACGGTAAAATTCCAAGTTCCAGAAGAATTTACCAAACTACAAGAACTTTCTAAGAACCTTTGGTGGGTTTGGAACTACGAAGCCACCGACCTATTTGAAGAAATGAATCCCGAATTGTGGATTAAAGTAGGCGGCAACCCCGTTCTATTGCTTCAAAAACTAAAAATTGACGACTACAAAAATTTAGCTAAAAACAAAGCATTCATGAAACGCATGAACGATGTTTACGCTAAATTTAAAGCATACATGAACGTTAAACCCAGCAAAAAAGTTCCTTCTGTTGCTTATTTCAGCATGGAATACGGTTTAACAGAAGTATTGAAAATTTATTCTGGTGGTTTAGGTGTATTGGCAGGTGACTACTTAAAAGAAGCCTCTGACTGCAATGTAGATATGATTGCTATCGGTTTCTTGTATCGCTATGGCTACTTTACCCAAAAACTATCAATGAACGGCGAGCAAATTGCCGAATACGAAGCACAAGCTTTCGAAAATCTTCCTATCGAGCAATGCATTGACGAAAACGGCAACCCTGTAACCATCAGCTTGCCTTATCCCGGCCGTAATATTTACGCTAACCTATGGCGCGTAAACGTAGGTCGTATTTCGTTGATTCTATTGGATTCTGACACCGAATTAAACAACGAAGCAGACCGCGCTCTGACCTCTCAACTATACGGTGGTGACAACGAACACCGCTTGAAACAAGAAATCATGTTGGGTATCGGTGGTATCGCTGCCTTGAAACGTTTGGGTGTAGAAAAAGAAATTTATCACTGCAACGAAGGACACGCTGCTTTCTTGAACGTACAACGTCTTATCGACTACTTGCGTCAAGGTCTATCGTTCAACGAAGCTATGGAAATGGTACGTGTATCGGGCTTGTTTACAACCCACACTCCTGTTCCTGCCGGTCACGATAAATTTGACGAAGGTTTGTTCCAACACTATATGAACGACTACGCTAACCAACTTGGCTTGTCGTGGACAGACTTTATGAACATGGGTCGTGAAGTTCCCGGTGACTTGACCGAAAAATTCTCTGTAACCGTATTTGCTTGCAACACCTGCCAAGAAGTAAATGGTGTTAGCTGGTTGCACGGAAAAGTATCGCAAGATATGTTCAAAAACATTTGGCAAGGTTATTTCCCCGAAGAATCGCACGTAGGTTATGTAACCAACGGTGTACACTATCCTACATGGGCTGTTTCTGAATGGCAAAAATTGCACGACAAAAACTTTGGCGAAGAATTCCGCGCAGATCAATCGAACACCAACATTTGGGAAAAAATCTACAATGTTGCTGACGAAGAAATCTGGGAAACTCGTAAGACCTTGAAAGGCAAAATGATCGATTACATCAAGGCCAAATACACCGAAAGCTGGTTGAAAAACCAAGGTAATCCTTCACGCACCATGAGCATACTTAACGGCATCAATCCTAATGCACTTACCATTGGTTTCGGTCGTCGTTTCGCTACATACAAACGTGCTCACTTGCTATTTACCGACTTGGAACGTTTGGCTAAGATTGTAAACAATCCTCAATATCCCGTTCAATTCTTCTTTACCGGTAAAGCTCACCCAGCTGATGCCGGTGGTCAAAAATTGATTCAAAACATCGTTGAAATTTCTCGTCGCCCTGAGTTTGTAGGCAAGATTATCTTCTTGGACAACTACGACATGGCTTTGGCAAAACGTTTGATTTCTGGTGTTGATATTTGGTTGAACACTCCTACTCGTCCTTTGGAAGCATCTGGTACTTCTGGCGAAAAAGCAGAAATGAACGGTGTTCTTAACTTCTCTGTATTGGACGGATGGTGGTACGAAGGTTACCGCGAAGGTGCAGGTTGGGCATTGACCGACAAACGTACCTATCAAAACCAAGCACACCAAGACCAATTGGATGCTGCTACCATCTACCAAATGTTGGAAGAAGAAATCATTCCTTTGTATTTCAGCAAAAACAGCAAAGGTTACTCTCCTGAATGGGTAGGTTACATCAAAAATTCGTTCGCAAAAATCGCTCCTATCTACACCACCAAACGTATGTTGGACGATTATATCGAACGTTTCTATAGCAAACAAGCTAAACGTGCTAAAGCATTGAAAGCTTCTAACTATAGCAAAGCTAAAGAAATTGCTGCATGGAAAGAAAAAGTGGCTAATGTATGGGACAGCATCGAAATTTACGATCCTAACATTGATCGCAGCCGTCAAATTGTAGCAGAATCAGGCGAAGTAAATTCAATAAGCGTTACTATTGATGTAAAAGACGCATCGTTAGTAGACAGCTTTGGTGTAGAATTGGTTACCATCAAAAACGTAGAAGGTGTTGACAAACTACACAAAACATACGAATTCACTTTGGTTCGCAAAGAAGGTTCGAAAATTACTTTCGAAGGCAACTTCATCTCTACCGCAGGTGGTGCCTACAAATTCGCTTTGCGTTTCTTCCCCAAATCGGCAGATCTTCCTCACCGTCAAGACTTCTGCTACGTACGTTGGTTCTAATAAACAAACTAACATACAACAAAAAAAACCTTCCCAATCGGGAAGGTTTTTTTGTTGATAACTGGTTAATATAGCATTGACATTACACCAATCCTTTAATCTACCGTCTCATGTATACTGTACAATTTTGTTAAATCTGACTCCATAATACGGAAACAACTTCCGTGATCATGGGTCTTACCATAATTTATACCTGACTTATAAGAACCAATTCGGATATCATACATGATAATACCTTCATCTAACAAATTTATGAATCTGTCTAATGTAGGCTGTTCATAAATATCTGCTCGATAAAACCAAAACGATTCTTTCCCTTTTATATCCTGCTTTACTTTTGCTGCCACATAGAATAACTTTTTTAACTTGTTTTCTATAGCTATTTCTATATCCTCATATGTATAATAACATGACACATCCACTATTTTTTTGGTTCTCATTGAATAAACTGCAATGTATACCCTTTTGTACTCTTTGTCATTATACAAACGAAAGGCATATTTCCCCTTATAAGAGTTTGCCTTATTAGCAAACATACTTGTATGCAGATTCTTTACATCAGGAAAGTCCTCATATTTTGTTCCAAATCGTTCTTTCAAAAAAGTATTTGCACCTTTGGGAAAGGATGGACTTTTAGTAAAGAGGGTTCTGTACGATTTCGACAACTCTCTATGTGCCTTTATTTCATAACCTAACCAATCTGATGTGCTACGATTATTTTCTTTTACACCAATATAATCTTCAAAAGTCTTACCAATACCAGTATTATGCCTCCTTTTGCTTTTTACATACCCTAATTCCTTAATTTCATGGAATTTATTTATGATTTGTTCTTTATCCTTCATATTCTATCAATCTTTTTATTAACAACTCACAGACATCCTGACAAGTAGATTCCTCTTCTGATAGAAAAATTCTTTCAAGTGGATAGCCAATATGCTTGCAAAACATGTATATTTGCCTTAACGTATACTTATGCTGATACTTCGGGCTTTCTATATTACCTATCTGTCCATTAGAAATATTTAATATAACTCCTAAAGAAGACTGACTTATACCATGCTTGAGACGTAATGCCTTTATTTTTTGTATTACGATATCTTGCATTTCAGTTTTTTTCTGATTAATCATCATTACTCAATTTGTGAGCAAATATACATTTGTAATAAAAATACATTACTCTCAAATTGCGAGTAATAAAGAAAAAACATATATTTGCAACAAATAATTGAATATGTATAAACGAGTCATAGACAATTCATGGGATTTCCACACAGCAGACACCAAGCAATATACACATTGCTATCATGCTTACCCTGCTATGATGATTCCACAAGTTGCAAGAAAACTCATCAAAGACTACAAACCCAGCGGAAAATGTAACTTACTCTTTGATCCATATATGGGTAGTGGGACATCGTTGGTAGAAGCAAATATAGCCGGAATAAATGCAATTGGAACCGACATTAATCCGTTAGCAAGACTCATAGCAGCAAGCAAAGTCACACACTACAATGCAACTGACATTGAACGCTACATTTCAGACATTCAATTATTGAACCTAACATTCAACAAGGAACTCGTTAAGAATAAAGATTTTTCTAGAATCTCTAACTATAGTTTCTGGTATTCAGAAGATGTACTATTAAAGCTATCTTATCTTCATCAGTTAATAGATACAATTCCACAAGAAATACGCTCTTTTTTTTACATCGTGCTATCAGAAATTGTTCGAGAATGTTCATTTACCAGAAATGGAGAATTTAAACGATTCAAGATGAATTCGAAACAACTGGAGAAATTCTCACCCGATGTGTTCATGCTATTCATTACAAAAGCAGAACGTAATCTGCAAGGTCTAAAGCAATTCAACTGTTGCAATAACAATACATTTTCAACAATATGTGATTTTAACACAGTATATTCTGTACCAAAAGATATTATAAAACCAAACTCGATTGATATAATTGTCACATCTCCTCCTTATGGAGATAGCAGAACAACGGTTGCATATGGACAATATTCTAGATGGGCAAACGAGTGGTTTAGGTTTGAAAATGCCAAAAACCTCGATAATTTATTAATGGGTGGTATGCGTCAATTGAACGCAAAATTTACTACTAATACTATCAACAAGGAATTAGAATTAATAAGAACTTTAGACAATAAACGCTATACGGAAGTAATCGCATTCTTAAATGATTACCATGATTCAATAAAAAACATTTCTCCCTTTGTAAGAAAAGGAGGACGAGTTTGTTATGTAGTCGGAAATAGGAATGTAAAAGGCGTACAAATCCCATTAGATTATTTTACCGCAGAGACTTTTGAAAAATACGAATTTAAACATGAACAAACGATTATCAGAAACATACCAAACAAACGAATGCCGTCAAAAACCAGTCCTACCAATAAGACAGGAATAAAAATCGACACCATGTCTAATGAGTACATCGTTATCATGAGTAAATTATAACATATAAAAAGACCAACCCATTTCTGAGTCGGTCTTTTGGGTGAAAGACGGGGCTCGAACCCGCGACACTCGGAACCACAATCCGATGCTCTGCCAACTGAGCTACAATCACCATATTGTCTTTTAAGACGATGCAAAGATACTACTTTTTTTTGTACCCGCAATATTTTTTACAAGTTTATTTCTTTACCAATACAATACCATTGGTTTTTAGAACTATCAGCCGTTTTTTGTAGAGTTCACCCACCGCTTTCTTATAAGTTTTCTTACTCATACCGCATACTTCGTAGATGGTTTCGGCAGGCGATTTATCTGTGGTAGGAAGAAAACCGCCCATTTTCTCAAGCAACTGCAACAAACGAGCTGCCTCTCCTTCTATTGCCTCATAGCCCGAACGATTTAATCGCACATCTATTTTACCATCTTGGCGTACACGATGAATATAAGCCCTCATTGTGTCGCCAATACACAATGGCTTAAACACTTCATTTTTGTAGATAAGCCCTACAAATTTATTATTGATAAGCACTTTATACCCTAATTCTGTTTTCGATGCCACCAACACTTGCACCTCTTCTTCTTTGGCAAAAGTAGGCTGTATGCTTTTGTCCAAAAATCGTTCCCATTTCATGGTTGCCACCACCCTATTGGTTTTACTATCCAAGTAGAGAGCAACTACCACTGTATCTTGCTCGTCTACATCGGCTGTTTGTTCACTAAAGGGCAAAAAGAGATCTTTCATAATTCCCCATTCCAAGAATGCCCCATACGAGCCAACTGCTTTTACTTTAAGTGCTTTAATATCTCCCACTACCGCCAATGGAGCTTGCGTCGTAGCAATGGGACGGTCTTCGCCGTCGGTATACACAAATACATCCAAAAAGTCGCCTATTTGGGCATTTTCGGGTACGTAACGTGTCGGAAGCAATATTTCGCCCGCCTCTTCGCCGTCTAAATACAAGCCAAAGGCTACACGTTTTACTATTTTAAGAGTGTTGTAAGATCCGATGTTCATAAACTAATTCTAAAATTACTCACATTCGTTCGTGATTGAAATCCTAAAATTACTCACTCTGTTCGTAATTAAAATCCTAAAATTACTCACATTCGTTCGTGATTGAAAGCCTAAAATTACTCACTCTGTTCGTAATTGAAATCCTAAAATTACTCACATTCGTTCGTGATTGAAAGCCTAAAATTACTCACTCTGTTCGTAATTGAAATCCTAAAATTACTCACATTCGTTCGTGATTTTAGGCTGCACCTCAGCAAACCTGCAAGCAGGTTTATTTTATGTTCAATTTGTTTTATCCAAGTAAACTTGGCTAATGCAAATTTCACATAAAATACCTCAATTTCATTGAGGTTTGCTTTCGGTTTGCACTAAAATTCTGAAGTAAAGTGGAACCTAATGTTCTTAAAATCCGATTGTGCCATTTGCAATACATAGTTGGAATCGGCTAGAAAAACATCTCTGCCTTCTTTGTCTTTTGCCATGTATTGGTATTTGCGCTTCTTAAAGTTTTCTAACTCGGCAGCATCGTCACTCTCAATCCAACATGCTTTGTATAAGTGAATGGGTTCCCATTTACATTGCGCACCATACTCGTGCAACAAACGATACTGAATTACTTCAAATTGCAACTGCCCCACCGTTCCAATAATCTTTCTGCCGTTAAATTGGTTGACAAATAGCTGCGCAACTCCCTCGTCCATCAACTGGTCGATACCCTTTTGCAATTGCTTTTGTTTCATGGGGTCGGCATTTTCGATGTACTTAAACATCTCTGGCGAAAAGCTGGGTAATCCCTTAAAGTGAATTTGTTCGCCAGCTGTAAGGGTATCACCAATTTTAAAGTTACCGGTATCGGGCAAACCAATAATATCACCAGCAAATGCTTCGTCAACGGTTTCTTTTTTCTGTGCCATAAATGCAGTAGGCGCAGAAAATTTCATCATTTTGCCGTGGCGAATGTGCTTGTAATTGACGTTGCGTTCAAATTTACCGGAGCAAATCTTCACAAAAGCAATGCAACTGCGGTGATTGGGATCCATGTTGGCATGAATTTTAAACACAAAACCCGAAAAAGCATTTTCGTAGGGGTCTATTTTGCGTTCAATGGCCTCTACAGGACGAGGCGAAGGAGCTATCTCGACAAAACAATCCAACAACTCTTTTACACCAAAAGTATTGAGCGCACTACCAAAAAATACGGGAGCCAAATCGCCTGCCAAGTATTCATTTACGTCAAATTCGGAATAAACACCCTCTATCAGTTCCAAATCGTCGCGCAATTTAGCGGCATCGGTATCGCCTACATAATCTTCTAATTCTTTACTATTCAAGTCGATAGCAACGGTTTCGCTAACGGTTTGCTTATTGGGGGTATATAAATTTAAACTGGTTTGATGGATGTTATAAACACCTTTAAACGACACTCCGCTATTGATAGGCCAACTAAGTGGACGCACACGAATACCTAATTCTGATTCTACCTCGTCCAACAAATCGAAAGGATCTTTGCCCTCGCGGTCCATCTTATTGATAAACACCATTACAGGGGTCTTGCGCATACGGCACACCTGCATCAGCTTGCGGGTCTGCGTTTCGACCCCTTTTGCAGCGTCTATCACAATAATAACGCTGTCTACAGCAGTAAGCGTACGAAACGTATCTTCGGCAAAGTCTTGGTGACCGGGAGTATCCAAAATGTTTATTTTGTAATCTTTGTACTCAAACCCCATTACCGAGGTTGCCACCGAAATACCACGTTGTTTTTCTATTTCCATCCAGTCGGATGTGGCTGTTTTTTTAATCTTGTTCGATTTTACGGCACCTGCAATATGAATAGCACCTCCAAACAACAACAACTTCTCTGTCAAAGTAGTTTTACCTGCGTCAGGGTGCGATATAATGGCAAACGTGCGTCGGCGGTTTATTTCGTCTTTTAAATCCATGCTGCGATACGCTTTATACTGTGTTTAAACTTTGCACAAAAATAGTCTTTTTTTACCGATTAGGCAAACCACATATTTAACAAAAAAAGTTACCTTTGTAATTCAATAAAAAACACAATAACTGTATGGAACAAAAATACGAATGTCGCATCCGTTATGACAAAAATATTGACGGAAAAATGAAGAAAGTAACCGAAGCTTATTTGGTAGACGCCTTGTCGTACACCGAGGCAGAGGCTCGTATTATCAAGGAACAATGCCAATACATTGGCGGCGAGTACCAAATCACCAACATCAAACGCGCCAAATACGCAGAGCTATTTCCCAGCCAATTAGACAGCGATGATCGTTGGTACAACTGCAAAATTCACATCATGTTGCTTGACGAGGCAAAAGGCGTAGAAAAAAAGGTAGCACAAATGCTGTTGGTACAAGCATCGTCGGTAGAAACCGCCATCAAATACCTCAACGAAGGCATGAAAGGCACCCTGTCTGATTACGTTATTGTAGCTGTATCAGAAAGTGCCATTGTGGACTTTTATCCCTATACCCCCGATAGCGTGATCGTAAAATCGATCGAAGAATAACCAAAGTCGCTTCGCTTAGACTAAAAATCGAAATAAGAAAGGAGAAATAAGCCAAAGAGCCTATTTCTCCTTTTTCCTTTATCCACTAATAGATTACCTAACAGGTAATTTTATAACCTGTCCTATTTGAAGTACATTTAGATTTTTAGGTGCGTTTGCCCTGCGGATAGCCGCTACCGACACGCCTTTCTTTTTGGCAATGGTCCAAAGATTATCACCCGAGCGCACCTTGTAAGTGGTTTGCATGGCAATTTTATTTTCCACTTTGCGAGAAATCAACTCGCTCTTATAGGCAACAATAGAGTCCTTTTGTTCCAAAAAGCGGTAGGCACAATCATCCGGCAAACACAAGGTACATGTCCGTGTATTGCCGGGCACCAAATCGTATCGATATTGTGGATTGAGCCGACGTAGTTCGTCTATCTTGACACCCAAGCAATCGGATATTTGTTCCAAATGCACCCTGTAATTAATGCACAAGGTATCGGTTGCCATGGGCAATTTTAGTTCCGACGGGCATATATGATACAACTCTTCGGCATAGTGCATCGCATAGTTGGCAGCAATAAATGCCGGCACATAACCACGTGTTTCGCGAGGCAAATATTCGTATATATCCCAATAATCACGCTTACCACCCGATCGACGAATGGCCTTATTGACATTACCCGGACCGCAGTTATAGGCAGCAATTACCAACATCCAATCACCATAAATTTCGTACAAATCTTTAAGGTACGCCACTGCTGCTTTAGACGATTTATAGGGATCGCACCTCTCGTCGATAAGCGAATTAACCTCTAACCCATACAACCTACCCGTTGCCGGCATAAATTGCCACAAACCGGCGGCTCCTACATACGATTTGGCAGAAGGATTCAACGCAGATTCGATAACAGGCAGGTATTTAAGCTCCATGGGCAAGCCACCGGCTTCTAAGGCATTTTCAAAAATGGGGAAATAGTATTTTGACAAAGCCAACAGCGATGACAACCGTTTGGGGTAACGTTTTACATACGAATCGATGTACGAACGAACCACCTGATTGTACGGCATTTCTATTACAGTAGGCATTTGAGAGAGGTAGCGCACATAGTCCTCTTTTTGCATGGTATCCTGCAGCACCATTGTTTGGCAAGAATCATTTTGCACCAATTCGTACTTCCATCGCACATAGCCTTCTTCGATAATACGATTAAAAACAGCAATCTCTGTGGTATCCGATTGCAGGCTATCCAACTGCAAGGAATCGGACACATTCATTGCCACTGTATCTGTCATCAACGAATCGGAAGGCACAGTAATAGCAACTGTCAGACTATCTACCGATGCCCACATTGGCAAAAATGCCATCCACAATAAAAGTATATAACAAAAATGTCTCATTAAAAATTAAATTTACAGCGAAGCCCCACTGCCGCATCCGTTTGTTGTTGCTCATTAGGAGGCATTATGGCAGGCGCAACTTGTACCGACAAATCGGGACTGATGTCATAGTCGTGCATTTGCGCATCGACGTAGGCATCTATCATCGTAAGCAGATACAACACGGCAGTACAAATAATACTCAAATCTCTGTTACGTTGATACCCGTCTTGCTTATTTTTTATTAAGCGAGTGTAATAGTCTTTATTGGAACTATCGATGGTAACCCCTTTAGGCAGTACGTGTTCATAGAAAGTAGAATTGGGGTTGCTATCCACCAAATCGACATATGCTTTACGATAGTCGATAAACATTTGGTTGTTCCACGAAATAGCATAAGCAAGCCCCATGGCACCCCCATATACAATGGGCAGTTTCCAATATTGGCGATTATAGATTTGCCCTAACCCCGGCACTACAGCTGCCAGCCAAACGGCCATATCCGGATCGGGCTGGAATTTTGATTTAACAGGAATAGGAGGGGCAGACAACACGGTATCAGCCATAAAAACAAATGCCACACTATCCTGCGATGTGGCAATAGAATCGAGCAGTTCTTCTGTTTCGGCTATAAACGAAAACGCCACAGAATCGGGTTGCAAAGACACTTCGTCGGCATGCAACGCCAATGCGCAACCCCAAAGCAACCATGCTATGTAATACCGTTTTTTCAAGCGTTTTGACGAATTTGGTCCATGATAGCCATCAGATTTTCCAACTCTTCGTCATTGGCAAATTGCACTACTATGCGACCTTTCCCTTTGTCGTTTCTCTCTATCTTAACCGAAGTCCCAAACACCGAAGAAAGTTGCTTACCCATAGCGGCATACACTTCTTGTAGCTCGGGATTAACTGTTTTTGCCTTCGATTTAGGCATTGTATAAGCTTGCACCAACTCTTCTACCTTTCTTACCGAGTAGCCGTGTTTTACAATGTCTTCGTACAATTTAATCATCGTGGTAGGATCCTGCACGTTGATAAGTGCACGCGCATGGCCCATATCGATTTCTTTTTTGGTAAGTCCCAACTGAATTTCTGCCGGCAATTTTAGCAGGCGAAGGTAGTTGGAAATGGTCGATCGTTTTTTACCTACCCTATCGCTCAATTTTTCTTGCGTAAAACGATATTCATCCAACAAACGTTGATAGGTGAGCGCAATTTCTATGGCGTTAAGGTCTTCGCGTTGGATATTTTCTACCAACGCCATTTCCATCATGGTCTCGTCGGATACACGTTTTACGTAAGCGGGAATTTTGGCAAGACCGGCTATTTTAGAAGCCCTATAACGGCGTTCGCCGGCAATAATCATGTACTTACCGGGCGACATTTCGCGCACAGTAATGGGTTGTACCACCCCTATTTCGGCAATAGAAGCTGCCAATTCTTGCAATGCTTCTTGGTCAAAATTGGTACGAGGTTGTCCCGGGTTGGCTTGTATCTTATCCAACTCTATCTCGGCTATCGACGATGAACCGCCGGTTTGTACCGTTGGCTGTATATCGATAAGGGCACCCAACCCTCTTCCCAAAGCACTCTTTTTTTCTGCCATATATGTCGATTATGCGTTTTTTTGAATAATTTCTTGCGCCAATTGTAAATAGTTACGTGCTCCTGTCGAATCGGCATCGTACAGCAACACAGGCACACCATGACTGGGCGATTCGCTTAGACGAATATTGCGTTGAATAATGGTTTCAAATACCATATCTTGGAAGTGCTGTTTAACCTCCTCGTACACCTGACGTGCCAAACGTAAACGCGCATCGTACATGGTCAGCAAAAAGCCTTCTATTTCCAACTCGGGGTTTAATCGGCTTTTGATAATTTTGATGGTTACCAACAATTTACTAATACCTTCTAATGCGTAATATTCGGCTTGCACCGGAATAATCACCGAATCGGCTGCCGTTAAACAATTTACAGTAATCAAGCCCAACGAAGGCGAACAATCAATTAAGATGTAATCGTACCTATCGCGCAGAGGAGTAAGAATACGCTTCAAGAATTCTTCTCTGTTTTCTAATTTGAGCATTTCTATTTCGGCACCCACCAAATCGATGTGCGATGGCAATACATCCAAGCCCTCTATCTCTGTATGTCGAATGGCCTGCTCTACCGGCATGGCATTGATCAAGCACTCGTATATACTTTCGTGTATGTCGGTAATATCCACATTAAGACCAGAAGAGGCATTGGCTTGCGGATCGGCATCTACCAACAACACTTTCTTTTCCATGACTGCAAGCGATGCCGCAAGGTTTACTGCAGTTGTCGTTTTTCCAACACCGCCCTTTTGATTGGCAAGAGCAATTATTTTTCCCATAATGAGTATGTCGTTTGTCGCTTGTCGCTTGTTATTTGTCGCTTGTATGCTGATAGTTAACAACGAGCGATTAGTAACGGGCGAATAACGATAGTTATATTAGCCACAAAGATAGCAATTTTATAGAGACTAAGAAAGCATGAAGAATACATTTTATACACAACAAAAGTGCAAAAAGTTAATAACTTTTATTTGATGGAATGTTTTGCCCCCAAAGAATACATTTTGATAACAAAAAATATTTCTCATTGTACAGAAAAAATTGTATTTTTGCACCGCTTACGTAACATCGATGATTATGAAGGAAAAGATTAACAACCTTTTACAAGAAATCCAATCGCTTCAGCCTAAAAGCAAAGAAGAATTGGAGAATTTGCGCATCCAATACCTCAGCAAAAAAGGGGCATTAAATGCACTGTTTGGCGAATTTAAAAATGTTGCCAACGAAGAAAAACGCATTATCGGTCAGCTTCTTAACGACCTAAAAAATACTGCACAAGAAAAATTTAACGACATGAAGGCTGCTTTCGAAAGCAACGGCAACCAAGAACAATTGGACTTGACCCGTTCGGCAGCAGCCATCGACTTGGGTACACGTCACCCCTTATCGTTAGTAAAAAACGAAATCATCACCATTTTTTCACGCCTTGGTTTTACCGTATCCGAAGGACCGGAAATTGAGGATGATTGGCATGTTTTTGGTGCGCTTAACTTTCCGCCCGAGCACCCTGCTCGCGACATGCAAGACACCTTCTTTATCGAAAAGAATCCGGATGTTTTACTACGCACACATACCAGTAGCGTACAATCGCACGTGATGTCCACCCAAAAACCACCTATTCGCGTATTATGCCCCGGTCGTGTTTATCGTAACGAAGCTATATCGTATCGCGCACACTGCTTCTTTCACCAAGTAGAAGGACTATACATTGACAAAAATGTATCTTTTGCCGATTTAAAACAAGCCTTGCTTTACTTTGCCAAAGAAATGTTTGGCGAGGAAACCCAAATCCGCTTGCGCCCTTCTTACTTTCCCTTTACTGAACCCAGCGCCGAAATGGATATCTCTTGCAATTTGTGCGGCGGAAAAGGTTGCAACTTTTGCAAGCATACCGGTTGGGTAGAAATTTTGGGATGCGGCATGGTCGATCCTAATGTTTTGGAAGCCTGCGGCATCGACTCTAAAGAATACAGCGGCTACGCATTTGGCATGGGTGTAGAACGTATCGCCAACCTAAAATACCAATGCAAAGACTTGCGTATGTTCTCCGAGAACGATGTTCGTTTCTTAAAACAATTTGAATCGTCTATCTAACATCCGTCCACATTTACATGAAAACCAAAACCGAACGCCTCATTATCGGTGCAGTGGGAGATGGCGACGAAGAAACCAGCTTTATTCCGCTGATAGCCGAAGAAAACGAAGAATATACCCTCCAACTATCGGACGACAACACCTTGCCCATTTTGGCACTTAGAAACATGGTTTTGTTTCCGGGTGTAATTATGCCCGTTGTTGTAGGCAGAAAAAAATCGCTCAAGTTGGTGCGCGACATGTACAAGCAGGGCAAACCCATTGGGGCGGTTGCTCAAATAGATAAGAACACCGACAACCCCAAGCAAAACGATTTGTTTAAAGTGGGTACCATCGCACAGATTGTACGCATTTTAGAAATGCCTGATAACACCACCACCGTTATTCTACAGGGTCGCAAAACATTTACCATCAATGAAATAATTTCGGAAGACCCCTACCATATCGCTCGCATTACAGTACGCGAGGAAATAAACAAGGTGCCCAAATCCAAACACTTTAAAGCATTGGTAGAGGCTATTAAGGATATTGCCATGCGCATGATTCGTATGGCAGGCAATATGCCCCAAGAAATTTTATTTGCCATCCGCAACATAGACAGCGAAGCCTACACCGTCAATTTTATTGCCGCTAATTTAGGTTTGGCATTGGAAGAACGCCAACAATTATTGGAAGTGGGACATTTGGAAGAGCGGGCCTACCTCTTGCTAAAAATGCTGACGCAAGCCTCGCAAATGCTGGAAATTAAATCTTCCATCCAATCGCAAGCGATGGAAAACATCGACAAGCAACAGCGCGAATACTTTTTACAGCAACAAATCAAAACCATTCAAAAAGAATTGGGAGGTTCTGTTCAGGAGCAAGATTTGAGCCAACTTCGCAAAAAAGCGGCTACAAAAAAATGGAACGAACAGGTCAAGGAACAGGTAGAAAAAGAAATTGCCAAATTGGAAGGCATGCCTACCCACTCGCCCGATTTCCCCATTCAAATGAATTACGTTCAAACCTTGGTGAATTTACCTTGGAACGAATATACCAAAGACAACTTTAACCTAAAAGCTGCCGAGCGCACCCTAAATCGCGACCATTTTGGTTTAGACGACGTAAAAGAACGCATCTTGGAGCATTTGGCGGTTTTAAAATTAAAAGGCGATTTAAAATCGCCCATCATTTGCTTATACGGTCCTCCCGGGGTTGGCAAAACTTCTTTGGGCAAATCAGTGGCAGAAGCATTGGGCCGCAAGTATGCTCGCATATCGTTGGGCGGATTGCACGACGAAGCCGAAATTCGCGGACATCGTCGCACCTATTTAGGAGCTTTGCCCGGTCGTATCATCCAAAACCTACAAAAAGCAGGTTCGTCCAACCCTGTATTTATCCTTGACGAAATCGACAAAATAGGCAGTGATTTTAAAGGCGACCCCTCCTCTGCCCTTTTAGAGGTATTAGATCCCGAGCAAAACAATGCTTTTCACGATAACTTCTTGGACATCGACTACGATTTATCCAAAGTATTATTTATTGCCACCGCCAACGATTTAAGCACGGTATCTCGCCCACTATTGGACAGAATGGAGCTCATTAACATCAGTGGTTATATTGTCGAAGAAAAGATAGAGATTGCTACCAAGCACCTCATTCCCAAGCAATGGGCAAACCACGGGCTACCTACTAAAAGTATTCAGATACCCAAGAAAACCATTCGTGCCATTATCGAGGGATACGCACGCGAATCGGGTGTTCGCGGGTTGGATAAATTATTGGCAAAAATTGCCCGCAAAGTGGCACGCAAATTGGCAGCAGACGAAACCTACACACTACAATTGCAACCTGCCGATTTAAACCTCTTTTTAGGCGTAGCACCTTACGACGCCTCCGAACAAAGCAAGAAAGAAGAAATTGGCATTGTTACCGGATTGGCGTGGACATCGGTAGGCGGCGAGATATTGGAAATAGAAACCAGCCTAAGCAAAGGCAAAGGAGAAAAATTGACCCTCACCGGCAATTTGGGCGATGTAATGAAAGAATCTGCCACCTTGGGGTTGCAATACATCCGCTCTCACCAACAAGAATTAAGCGTACCTGCCGATTTCTTTGAGACGCACAATATACATATTCACGTGCCCGAAGGCGCTATTCCTAAAGATGGTCCATCGGCAGGGATTACCATAGCCACCAGCTTGTTATCCGCCATTACCGGGCGCAAAGTACGCAAAAACTTGGCGATGACAGGCGAAATCACCCTACACGGCAAGGTATTGCCCGTTGGTGGCATCAAAGAAAAAATTTTGGCTGCCAAACGTGCCGGTGTTACAGATATCATGCTATGCTACCAAAATCGCAAAAACATAGAAGAAATCAAGGATATTTACCTAAAAGGTCTTACTTTTCACTATGTTAAGAATGTAGAAGAAGTCTGGAATTTTGCGTTAAAATAACTCGTTTCACTCGGACTAATCGGCTAATCGGCTAATCGATGATGCGAATTAACTTTCGACGTTTGACATATACCATAATACTTGTGCTATTCCCGATGCTGGGAATGGCACAGATTAATACGCAACGACTATTAGATATCGGCAGGAATGCACTTTACTTTGAAGATTATATCGTTGCCATTCAATACTTTAACCAAGTTATCAAAGTAAAGCCCCACCTTACCGATCCCTACCTTTATCGCGCCTACGCCAAATTGAATTTGGAAGACTACCGAGGAGCTATCGAAGATTGCAACATCGCCTTAGAGATCAATCCTTTTTTACCCAAGGTATACTATTGCAGGGGATATGCCTACCGCCAAATAGGTCAACTGGATAAATCGACCGAAGATTTAAAAAAATCGTTGGAGTTTGAACCAAACAATATCAACACCACTAATCTATGGATTGAAAACCTGATTCGAACCAATCAAACCACCGAAGCATTGGAAGTATGCGATTCGCTGATTAAGGAATATCCTCGCTATACAGAAGGCTACCTACTGCGTTCGCAAATTTTTCTGCAACAACAAGATACCGCCTCTGCCATCGCCAACTTAGACACAGCTACTACCTACAATAAAAATGCCGACCTCGCATACGCCATTAGAGGCATGATATACTACGAACAGGGCAACAACGAAGCCGGACTTATCGATTTGGACAAGGCCATCTCGCTAAACGCTTATCGTGCTGATTACTACGGCAACAGGGCTATTATTAGAATGGCCGCCAATAATTTAAGAGGTGCCATGAGCGACTTTGATACCGCCATCGAAATAGATAACAAGAATGCCCTTTCTTACTTTAACCGGGGATTGCTGCGTGCCAATGTAGGCGATGACAACCGAGCCATCGACGATTTTACTACCTGCCTCGCATTAGATCCCAATCATTACAACGCATATATGCAACGTGCTGTACTCAACTACAAAACGGGCGATTACAAAGGGGCGATAAGCGACTATACCACTATCATCGACCAATACCCCGACTTTATTCCTGCCTACTACGGACGTAGCCAAGCAAAACGTAAGCTACGCGACAAATTAGGAGCAGACAAAGACGAGCACATCGCCATGCAGATTGAGGATGATATTCGTAGCGGACGCAGAACGCCCAAATCGGCACAAGAAAAAGCATTAGAGCCTTCTGCCGAGGCACGTGCCATTGTACACCAACTTAGCAGCAAACAAAAAGACAAATACCAAAGCGATATTAGAGGGCAGGTACAAAACAAGGATATTACCATTGTACCTCTCTCCAATTTTATCATTGGCACGCCCGATTCGACGCAACAAATCAAACGTCAATCTTTGTTCAACGAACAGTTGGACAAGTACAATCAATCGACCAATAGCAGGTTGGAATTTTGTACCATCCAAAAGCACAAGCAAGGCACAGATATTAATTTGTATTTTAGCAAGATTGATGCATGCACACAACAGCTACAAAGCAATCCCCTCCATCAAACTACGCTAATGGAAAGGGCATACTGCCTTACACAAGTGGAAGATTTTAATAGCGCTATTGCCGATTTAGATTTGATTATCAAACATTATCCAACCAACGTATTGGCTTATTTTAATCGTGCTAATGCCCGCATTAAAGAAGCTGAAACCTCGAAAGACGGACTAACGCAAGCCACCTTTATATTGGCACAAAGCGATTTATACATGGCATTGCAATTGGACAAGAACCTTATTTATGCGGTGTACAATATCGGATACATTCAACTGCTACAAGAAAAATATGCCGATGCCATTGCTACCTTTAGCCAATGTATCGACACTTACCCCGATTTCGCCGAGGCGTATTACAACCGTGGGCTTATTTACATCTACCAAGGGGACAAAGAGAAAGGACGCAAGGACTTGAGCAAAGCCGGCGAATTAGGACTACACGAAGCGTATAATATCATTAAGCGAGATGCTTATTAGTCGCGTACTGCGTACGCTCCGACTAATCGACTAATCGACTAACCGAAAAAACGTCTATACAAATATTTTGGTTTTTTGTATTTTATCACTAAATTTGTACGCTTAATGGAGCGTGCGCTCCGACCAATCGGCCCTTTGACTTCGCTCATGGACTAGTAAGGTCAAAAAAAACGATTCGTCGATTCACCGATTCGTCAAAAATATATTACATTATTCATTTATAAATTTTACAAAGTATGGTTTATTCACACGAAGTAGAACACATGTGTGTTGTAAAAAAAGGTCCTAACCATGGTCCTGCTCCCATTCCAGAAGAAGGCAAATGGGTAAAATCAAAAGAAATTAAAGACATTTCTGGTCTTACACATGGTATTGGTTGGTGTGCTCCTCAACAAGGTGCTTGCAAACTTACCTTGAACGTTAAAGAAGGTATCATCGAAGAAGCTTTGGTTGAAACCATCGGTTGCTCGGGTATGACTCACTCTGCTGCTATGGCTGCCGAAATTCTTCCTGGCAAAACTTTGTTAGAAGCGCTTAATACTGACCTTGTGTGCGACGCTATCAATACTGCAATGCGCGAATTGTTCTTGCAAATTGTTTACGGACGTACTCAATCTGCTTTCTCTGAAGGTGGTTTGGTTATCGGTGCTGGTCTTGAAGACTTGGGTAAAGGGTTGCGTAGCCAAGTTGGTACCATGTTCTCTACCAAAGCTAAAGGCGTTCGTTACTTGGAAATGGCAGAAGGCTATGTTA
Organism: Paludibacteraceae bacterium; assembly: GCA_017508305.1. GTDB lineage: Bacteria > Bacteroidota > Bacteroidia > Bacteroidales > Paludibacteraceae > Enterocola. The sequence continues at coordinate 30,254 of JAFVZF010000059.1, forward strand.
CCAAAATTGCTTTGGACCAAGACGACGAAGTTTGCGGTTACCAATTTGTACGCTTGGGCGTTATGATGGAACAAATTAAAAAAGGCGTTGATGCAAACGAAGCTCTTAAAAAAGCTACTGCTACCTACGGTCGTTTCACCGAAGAACAAGGCGCTGTTAAATTCATTGACCCACGTATTGACTAATTGAAAGGAGAAACAAATTATGATGAGAGAAGTAAAATTTGAAAGCCAAAACCGTCGTGAGGCTCAAATCAATAAAGTATTAAGCCAATACGGCATCGCTTCTATCGAAGAAGCTAATCAAATTTGCGACCAATATGGTTTGGATCCTTATTTGGAATGCGAACAAACCCAAAACATCTGTTTTGAAAACGCAAAATGGGCTTACGTAGTAGGTGCTGCTATCGCTATCAAAAAAGGCTGCAAAAACGCTGCTGACGCTGCCGAAGCTATTGGCGAAGGTTTGCAAGCATTCTGCATCCCCGGTTCTGTTGCTGACGACCGTAAAGTAGGTATTGGCCACGGTAACTTGGCTGCTCGTTTGTTGCGCGAAGAAACCCAATGTTTTGCATTCTTGGCTGGTCACGAATCGTTCGCTGCTGCCGAAGGTGCTATTAAAATTGCCGAAATGGCAAACAAAGTACGCAAAAACCCACTACGCGTTATCCTTAATGGTTTAGGCAAAGACGCTGCTATGATCATTTCTCGTATCAACGGCTTTACCTATGTACAAACCGAATTTGATTACGCTACCGGCGAATTGAACGTAGTTAAAACCAAAGCTTACTCTAACGGCCCACGTGCTAAAGTAAACTGCTACGGTGCTGATGACGTTCGCGAAGGTGTAGCTGTAATGTGGAAAGAAGGCGTTGACGTTTCTATTACTGGTAACTCAACCAACCCAACTCGTTTCCAACACCCAGTTGCTGGTACTTATAAAAAAGAACGCGTACTAGCTGGTAAACCTTATTTCTCAGTAGCATCTGGTGGTGGTACAGGTCGTACCCTTCACCCAGACAACATGGCTGCTGGTCCTGCTTCTTACGGTATGACCGACACCTTGGGTCGTATGCACTCTGATGCTCAATTTGCCGGTTCTTCTTCGGTTCCTGCACACGTAGAAATGATGGGCTTCTTGGGTATGGGTAACAACCCCATGGTAGGTGCTACTGTAGCCGTTGCCGTAGGTGTTGCCGAAGCTTTGAACAAATAATATCCGTCCCTCTTATAAACCGAAAGGCTCTCAGTTTGAGAGCCTTTTTTGTTTCTTTCCCGAATTTACAGTACTTTTGCACATGGTATCTACTGCTTATCTTTATTACTATGAGACACATAGAAACGTTCCTTATCACCCTGTTTTTTGGTCTTGCCACTTGCTAGGCACAAGAATCAGCTTACTACACCCACGCAGTATCATTGCTACAACAGGGAAAGGCAGATTCGCTAAAAGTACACATAGAAGCATGGGAGCATACAGAACCAAACAATGCTGAGATTTATGCTTTGTGGCTAAATTACTACTATACAACAGCAAGCAAAGAAATAGTAAATTTCCAAGAAGAAGGACCACTTGAGGCCTCGTTAGCCATAGTCGATTCTACTGGGAATACGGTAAGTTATATGGTTTCGTCCGTTGTATACGATAAAGAAACCTTACAAAAAGGATACGATAAAATAGATGAAGGCATAGCACTTTATCCCAACCGACTTGACTTTTACTTTGGCAAAATACGCGTTATTATAACTTGTAGCAAAAATTACCCTGCCTGCATATCGGAGTTTGAAAAAGTTTTTGCCAGACAAAAAGTAAATAAAGGAAAGTGGGATTGGACATTTAACCAACCTTTAGAAAATGGAAGCGACAGCCTGATTATCAACAATACACAATCGTACATAACCGCTATGCTGGATGCAGGCGAAAATACCTACGCTACCCAACTCATTAACATGGGTTTGCAAGCCTACCCCAACAACGTTTATTTTTTAGCAGATAAAGCAGCCATATTGTACCACAGCAACGACCTAAAAGGTGCGCTTAATGCCTATCTAAAAATTTTAAAAATAGCCCCCAATGATTACCTTGTTGCATACAATATAGCCTATCTATACGAGAATATGGGATACCTAAAAAAGGCCAGTAAATACTACAAACTTGCCACCAAAGCGACCCAGCCTGAGATCGTTCAATCTGCCAATCAGGCATTAGATGACATCCAAAAGGCGTTGTCTCGATAAAATAACATGCTGCTACCTTAACTTATTTTGTAAGAAGTAGCCTTTAGCCTGCCAATAATAAAAAACAGCACCCAAAGCCTTTACGGCAACCATTAAATAAAACGCAGCATGATAACCTGCATGTTCCGCCATAAAGCCACCTAACAACACGCCTAGCCCAAAGCCCGTATCCCAAGACACGTAAAGGGTAGAATTTGCCGAACCTCTTCTTTCGTTAGGAGCTAAATTGATAAACATACTCTGAAAAGCAGGAAACATGTGCCCATTGCCCAAACCTATAATAAAGGCAGCTCCGTAATATCCCCAATAGTTATGCACTGTAGCAAACAACAAATAACCAATCACAGATACGGCTATACCAATAGAAGCGTTTTGCGTAATTTTTCCTTGACGCAGGGTTCTACTACCCGTTAACCTAGAAAGAATCAGCCCTATGGATAATAACATGAAGAAAAGTCCTGTACCGCCTGTTATCCCTAACTCTTCTTTGCCGTAAATGGCAATATAGGTAGAAATAATGCCATAGGCAAAAGCAAAACAAGCCATGCAAATAATATGTCGCCATGCTTTCAGCATAATAAAACGGTCAAACGACATGGGCGGACGCTTTAGCAAGGGACGGGAGGTTGTTTTAACGGTTACATTGCATAAAAAAGCTATCCACGAACAAGCTATTGCCAAAGCAAACAACGTATCGTAGCTGTGATTGATGCTATAAATAAAAAGAGCCACACTGGGACTTATGGCGGTTGCTACGTTATTACTCAACCCATAATAGCCAATACCCTCTGCCCTACGCGTACTGGGCAATACATCGATAGCAACCGTACTATTAGAAACCGTAGACACCCCAAAAGGAGCGCCATGGAGCGTTCTGACAATAGCAAACAACCACAAAGAAGAAGCTATCGGATAACCCGTAAAAAACAAAGCAAACAACCCGAAACTAACCAACAAAATAATCTTTCGGGGAAAGCTATCTACCAAATACCCGCTAAAAAAACGAATAATAAGTGCCGTTAAGGTGTAACCAGAAAGTACCAATCCTATGGTTTGTTTATTGGCATCAAACTGCTCGCTTAGGTAAAGCGGGAACAAGGGTGTTAGCAACATAAAAGAGAAATACAACCAGAAATTGGCA
>JAFVZF010000060.1 GCA_017508305.1 Paludibacteraceae bacterium
GAGCCAACCAGCGGCAATACGGGCGTAGGATTAGCCATGGCATGTGCTGTACTGGACTATAAATTGATACTTACCATGCCCGATACCATGAGCATAGAACGTATTCGACTGGCTAAAGCATACGGAGCAGAAGTGGTTTTAACACCCGGTACGTTGGGCATGAAAGGTGCTATCGAAAAAGCACAATCATTGCTACAAGAAATACCCGATGCATGGATGGCTGGACAGTTTACCAATCCTTCTAATCCCACGGCTCATTACCTTACCACAGGACCCGAAATTTGGAACGACACCGCGGGTAAAATAGACATTTTTGTGGCTGGCATTGGAACAGGTGGCACCATTAGCGGTGTAGGCAAATTTTTAAAAGAACAAAATCCTACCATACAAATTATAGGGGCAGAGCCTGCCGAATCGGCTGTTCTAAATGGCAATCCAGCAGGGCCCCATAAAATACAAGGTATTGGAGCTGGATTTGTACCCGACACTTACAATGCCTCTGTGGTAGATAAGGTACTGGCAATTCCTAGTAACGATGCTATGCAAACGGCAAGATGCCTTGCACAGCAAGAAGGCATTTTGGTAGGCATTTCGTCGGGATGCGCTTTGGCAGCCGCCACACGTATTGCCCTGATGCCAGAAAATGTAGGCAAAACCATCGTAGTCCTATTGCCCGATACCGGCGAACGATACTTATCCACCGAACTGTTTAAATAGTCAGTTCGCATCACCGAATCACCAAATCACCAAATCACCAAAAAAATATGACACGTCAAGAAACCATTGATTTAGCAGTAAAATATTTTACAGAAGGACATGCCTGTTCACAATCTGTACTTTTAGCCTTTGCCGACCGCATTGGTTTAGACAAAACCATTGCCAAACGCATTTCGGGTACTTTTGGGGGCGGCATGGGTCGCCTACGTAGCAAATGCGGCGCCCTAACCGGTGGCTTTATGGTATTAGGCATGGTAGAAGGCTACGAAGGCCCCGAACAAATGGAGCAAAAAATGGCGGTGTACAAACGCGTACGCGAACTAAACAAAAAAGTAGAAGACCAATACGGCGAAACCAACTGCAACGAACTGCTTATCAAATATTCGACCCCCAATAACGTTACCGAGCGCAAACACCACAAAGACATTTGCGTAAAACTCGTTGCCGACACCACCGGATACTTGTATGATATGCTTGAGAAGGAGTGAATAGTTAGGAGTGAGGAGTTAGGAGTTAGGAGTGAGAAGTAGGGGCGCACGGCTCGTGCGTCCGTGGTACACCGTGAACACAGAAGCCCGAGTAAAGGATAGTTGAGACGTATTGATGACCGTAAGGGAATAAAGGATAAAGGAGAAAGTCGCTACGCGACGTTAAATCGTGGACTTTCGACTTTTGACTTAAAAATCGGTACTAAAAAAAAACCGCTCGCGAATTTTTTAGTATCGATTTTTTATTGTATCTTTGCGGTCGCTTTTAGTATAAAGCACAAGAATTTATATTAACTAATTAAAAACAAGGACATTATGAACAAGTACGAAACCGTTTTCATTTTGACTCCCGTTTTATCTGATGCTCAGATGAAGGAAGCGGTCGAAAAGTTCAAAAAAGTATTGACTGACGCCAATGCTGAAATTTTGAACGAAGAAAACTGGGGATTGCGCAAATTAGCCTATCCTATCGAAAAAAAATCTACCGGTTTTTATCAATTGATCGAATTTGCCGGAGAACCCGAGTTAATCAACACTTTGGAAACTCAATTCCGTCGTGACGAACGCGTTATCCGTTTCTTAACCGTGAAATTGGACAAATACGCTGCCGAATACGCAGAAAAGAGAAGAAAAAAACAAGGTAAAACTGAAGCATAAGGAGGAAATATCATGGCACAGAATCAATCTGAAATTCGTTATTTGACTCCACAATCAGTGGACAACAAAAAGAAAAAATACTGCCGTTTCAAAAAAAGCGGTATTAAATACATCGACTACAAAGATCCAGAATTTTTGAAAAAATTCTTGAACGAGCAAGGAAAAATCCTTCCTCGTCGTCTTACCGGTACTTCGTTGAAATTCCAACGTCAAGTAGCCCAAGCTGTTAAAAGAGCACGCCACTTGGCTTTGCTTCCATACGTAACCGATATGATGAAATAATAAGAGGAGGAAAAAGCTATGAAGATTATTTTAAAAGAAGATGTATACGGTCTTGGTTATAAAGACGAAATTGTAACCGTAAAGAATGGTTACGGACGTAACTTTTTAATTCCTCAAGGAAAAGCTGTTTTAGCTACTCCATCTGCCGAAAAAATGTTGGCAGAAGAATTAAAACAACGTGCTCACAAATTGGCTAAAATTAAAGCTGACGCAGAGGCATTGGCAGAAAAAATCAACGCTGCTACTGTTAAATTGACAGCTAAAGCCAGCGAAGGTGGCAAAATCTTTGGTTCTGTTACTTCTTTGCAAATTGCAGAAGAATTGGAAAAACAAGGTATCAGCATCGACAAACGTACCATCCAACTAAAAGACGGTATCAAAGAATTAGGCGCTACCAAAGTAGCTGTTAAATTGCACCGCGAAGTGGCTGCTGAACTTACCGTAGAAGTTGTTGCTGAATAATTAGCATCACATATACACTAAAAAACCGACCTCAACAGGGTCGGTTTTTTTAATACCTTTCTATTTTTACTAACTCCAACGTAAATATCAACGTGCTGTATGCAGGTATATCGTCCAATTTTTGAGCCCCATACCCCCACTTGGCAGGGATATATACCTCCCATTTATCGCCCTCGTGCATACGCACCAAAGCAATTTGCCAACCCATAATTAAATCGCGAATAGGAAACAAAGCAGGCAAGCTTTCGCCCTCAGTGCTATCAAACACCGTTCCATCTATCAACCTACCCGTGTAATGCACAAACACCAACCCATTGGCGCCCGGACAGCGCGTGCCGCTTCCCGTCACTAATTTTTTATACATCACCCCACTATCCAACACCACCACATCTTCTTGCATCGCCATGCGCGATAGGAAAACCTCGTTTTCTTCTTTATAGGGGTTGAATTTATGCTTGTTTCGTTTCTTCATAAAATCTGTCGATAGTCAATCGTCTATTGCCGTTTGCCACTTGTCACTGTCACTTGTCGGTCTTTAATAACTCAAATACCTAAAAGTGAATTTTAAGTGTGAAATTATTCTCATCTCCCTCTTGAGAATAATATAAAAGGAGGGATTTTTAGGCGTGCGATGTGCGAGAAACCGCAGTTTACTTGGCGTAATTCTGCGATTAAGCGAGAGGAGAATAAGTTTACTTATTATCCTGAGCGTGAGCAGAATCGCTAAAAGCAAATGAGGATTTTGAGAGCAAGCATAACGCAGAAGTTCGCGCTTAAAATTTGCTTTTACTTTCTATCGGGGGATTTATCACGGAAGAACAACTGCACCGGCGTACCCGTCAAATCCCAATTTGCACGCAACTTATTTTCTAAGAATCGTTTATACGGATCTTTTACATACTGTGGCAAATTGGCAAAAAACAAAAACGTAGGTGTTTTTGTATCCGGAATTTGCATCACATATTTAATCTTAATGTATTTACCTTTTAGCGCAGGTGGCGGATAATTTTCGATAAGCGGCAAGAAAAACTCGTTTAGCTTATTGGTAGGAATACGACGACGGCGATTCTCAAACACGCGCATTGCTTCTTCGATTACTTTGTATATGTGATGATTAGTAAGCGCCGAAGCAAACACAATGGGAAAATCGGTAAACGGAGCAAAACGATTACGAATAGCTTCTTCCATGGTTTTTACCGCCTTGCTGGTACGTTCTTCTACCAAGTCCCATTTATTGACACACACAACCAACCCTTTGCTGTTGCGCTGAATAAGCGAGAAAATATTTTGGTCTTGCCCTTCGATACCACGGGTCGCGTCCAACATAAGCACGCACACATCGCTGTTTTCTATGGCACGAATAGAACGCATCACCGAATAAAACTCTAAGTCTTCGTTTACTTTCGATTTTTTACGAATACCTGCGGTATCGACCAAGTAGAATGATTTGCCAAACTTATCGTATTTGGTATAGATAGAATCGCGGGTAGTTCCGGCTATATCTGTTACAATATTACGCTCTTCGCCAATATAGGCGTTGATAATAGACGACTTACCGGCATTGGGACGACCCACCACGGCTATACGAGGCAAACTTTCGTCAAATACATCATCGCTGGTGCGTTCGGTAAGCAAAGGCACAATGGCATCCAACAAATCGCCGGTACCCGAACCTGTCATGGACGATACGCAAATAGGATCTCCCAAACCAAGGCTATAAAATTCTGCCGATTGGTACAATAGTTCGTTGTTATCTGCTTTATTTACTACTAACAACACCGGCTTTTTACAACCACGTAACACCTTTGCCACATCTGCATCCAAATCGGTTACACCGCTTTGCACATCGACCATAAACAAAATAACGTCAGCCTCCTCTATAACCACACGCACCTGTTTGTTGATTTCGCCTTCAAAAATATCGTCCGACCCGGTCACAAAACCGCCCGTATCGACCACAGAAAACTCTTTTTTACCCCACTCTACCTTGCCGTATTGGCGGTCACGAGTAGTACCCGACTCATCGCTCACAATGGCCTTACGCGATTCTGTTAAACGGTTAAAAAGGGTGGACTTTCCTACATTGGGACGTCCTACAATAGCTACTAATGACATATTTTACTGATTATTAAGCGGGTATCCAAATAGTTTTAATTGTTTATCTTTGTTGCGCCAGTCTTTTTCTACTTTCACAAACAATTCCAAAAATACTTTTTTCTCAAAAAAGGCTTCAATTTCGGTGCGCGCTGCCATGCCTACTTTTTTAAGCATTGCCCCACGTTTGCCTATTATAATGCCTTTTTGCGATTCGCGTTCTACATAAATGGTAGCATGAATTTTAATCAATTTCGCTTCTTCGTGAAATTGTTCTACCACCACTTCTGACGAATAGGGAATTTCTTTGTCGTAATTTTCAAGAATCTTTTCGCGAATAATCTCGTTTACAAAAAAACGAGCCGGACGGTCGGTAAGTGCATCCTTATCAAAGTAAGGAGGCGAATCAGGCAACAATTCTTTGATGCGTACCAACAATTGTTCGATGTTGAATTTCTCCAACGCACAAATGGGCACAATCTCTGCATCGGGCAAAATGGTTTTCCATTTTTCGACCAACGCCTCTAATGCCTCTTGCGATGGCAATAAATCTATTTTATTGATAATCAAAAACGTTGGAATACCCGATTGCTTGGCTTTTTCTAAAAAGTCGATGTTTTTATCGTACGATTCGACCGTATCGGTTACATACAAAAGCACATCTGCATCCTTGAGTGCCGATGTCGAAGCCTCCATCATCGACTCCTGCAAGCGATAGTTGGGTTTAAGCACACCCGGAGTATCGGAATAGACAATCTGAAAATCCTCACCATTTACAATGCCCATAATACGATGACGGGTGGTTTGCGATTTTGACGTAATAATGGAAATACGCTCGCCCACCAAGGCATTCATAAGGGTCGATTTTCCTACATTGGGATTTCCTATGATATTTACAAATCCTGCTTTATGATTCATCTGTTTAGTCGTTTAGGCGTTTAGTTGTTTATTCGTTTACTCCCACACGCCAATCATTTGCAAAGATAATACAAACCGAGAGCAAAAGCAAAAAAGCCTCGCTTTTTTGTATCAGCAGAGCCTAATGCATGAGAAGCTTGTTTATCAATGTATTAGGCTTTGCTGATCAACAAAATCAAAGATTTTGCTTTTGCCGAGGTGCCGTGTATCTTCACGAACGAAGTGAGTAAAGATATTTTTTTTGAGGAATCGAATAATCGAGATTTTTACTACCTTTGTAATATACATCAACATAACACCATGAACCTCCATCGTTTTTTACAAGAGCAGTTAGCGGCAGTGCCTGTAGCAAAAGCCAATTACGATAAACTAAAACAAATCAAAACCAAGGAGTTTGACTTTGGCGATTACAAAATATACGTACACTTTAACCCTGCACGCGCCGTATCGTCGCTTGCAAAGCTTGATGCCCAAAGCATTGCCGAAAGGCCCTGCTTTTTGTGCGCTAAAAACCGCATCGAGGGGCAAACAGCCATCGATTTTAAGGGTAAATACGACATTTGCATCAACCCTTTTCCTATTTGCGACAAGCATTTTACGGTGGTTTCAAAAATTCATGAGCCCCAAAACATCATCGGCAAGGTGCGTGATTTTATCGATTTAGCCAAAGCATACCCCGATTTTATTGCCCTGTATAATGGGGCTAAATCGGGTGCATCGGCTCCCGACCACATGCATTTTCAATTGGTCAACAAGGATTATTTTCCATACACCGTAGATACACCTATGCCAGGTGTGGTAGAAAAAGTAGTGCTCATTGCTGCGGATGCCGATGCGTTAGAACAACAACTTACCGCAGAAATCAATAAACGCCAACGCGAGGGCGAACTACCCGCCAGCCACGTTAACCTATTCTGCGAATACAAAGAGGGTCAATGGGTTGTAACCATTTTTCCACGCATCCAGCACCGCCCCCGCCAATTCTTTAGCGAGGGGGCAGACCGCCTGATGATGAGCCCCGGCGCTATAGACATGACGGGGCACCTTATCGCCGCCCGCGAGGAAGATTTTAATAAAATCACCAAAGAGGTGATTGTGGATATATTTAAGCAAATATCAGGCGAAAAATTTTAATGACTAATCGGAGACATGTTGATGAACGAATGTGAATAATCGACTAATCGACTAACGACTAAATTTATGAACACCATACGCGTAGGTATCTATACAAGAAAAGAGATTCGGGCGATATTTCATGGGGAGTACAGGCACGGAGAGGAAGTGATTTGCGGAGAAAAGGAAATCTGCGAGGCGGGATGGTACATTCCTACCAGCGATGAATGTAGTTTTTCGCTAATAGATGTTACCATTGGCATTGATTTTCACTGGGAAAGAAACGAAACACAGACATTTAAGGGCAGTTTGGAAGTAATGAGGGCAAAAAATGGAGAACTTACCGCGGTAAATGTATTGGATATTGAAGATTATTTGCAAAGCGTGATTTCGTCGGAGATGAGTGCTACCTCGCACATGGAACTTCTTAAGGCGCACGCTGTTATATCACGTAGTTGGGCTCTTTGTAAAATACAACGTTCGCTTGAGGCAAGCGCTTTTGCATGCCAAGAAAGCGAGGGCAAACGCATTTGTTGGTACGGAAGCGAGCCTCACGAAGGTTTTGATGTTTGTGCCGACGACCACTGCCAACGCTACC
>JAFVZF010000061.1 GCA_017508305.1 Paludibacteraceae bacterium
GGCCAACAGTTGGGTAATGGTACTACCACCGCCTGCACTCTTTTGCCCCAAAATACCGCGTTTTACTATGGCACGAAACAACGAACGTCCATCTATGCCGGAGTGTTCATGAAAACGTATATCCTCGGTTGCCAACAAGGCTTGTTTCATGTACGGAGAAATATCCTCGTAAGCAACAGCCACCCGATTATTTTGTCCGGCAAAATAGCGTCCAAAAATAACGCCATCAGAAGTATACAATTCGGAGGCATACTTATTTTTAGGATTCTGCAGTTCTTCTATATCAGGAATATAACCAATAACTCCATTGGCTATCAGCATAAAAAGCAACGCCACCAACAATATACCGGAAATAAGCAGTATCCATAGGTACTTGATCCATGTATGTTTCTTGTTTTTTTGTTGTTTTTTTGCCATGCTGCTATTTTTCGGATTTAAGGATTACAAATGTATAAAAAAAATATTGCATTCCATGCGTGGAATGCAATATTTTTTTGGTAATACGGTGATTCAATATCGCTTCGCTCTGGTGATTTGGTGAGGCGGTGATTATGCAAAGCTTCGCTTTTCATGATTTCAGGCTTCGCCTCGGCATAATCAATGCTGGCACTTCGACAGGCTCAGTGACCGCCTTGCTTCTGCGCTCGGCTTGCACTGAAATTCGGTGAGGCGATTATTCGACAAACTCTCCTTTATATTTGGCGCCCCGGACGCACGAACCGTGCGTCCCTACTTCCTCCTCATGCTCCCGACTTTCGACTTGCGACCTTTGACTTCTGACTTTTGACTTCCCTGCGTGCCTTTAACCAGGCCTATTTGAACGCCACGAGCGCGTTTGCTGGTCTGAAAGGCAACCATCACCTGCTCTACTGCGCTTTTCGGAACATCGAAAAAGGTAAATTTAGAGGAAATATCAATATCGCCAATAGAAAGACTACGGTCGCCTACTACATCGTTTATAAGGCCCAGCAAACGGCGAGGGTCCATTTTATCGTTTTTACCTCGATTTATTTTGAGTCGCAATGTTTCGCCTTTATCCGCAATGCGTCTTTCTCTGCGAGACAATTTTACTTCTTCTTTGGGCTCTTTGCGCATCATTGCTTGCAAATCGGTTGCATGCTCGTAATAAGTTAGTAAAGGATTGAATTTAAGCGAGATAAGTTGTGCTATCAGCTCCTCTTTGCTCACATCCTTCAGCACCTCATAAGCATCGGGCAATAGTTTATGCAACTTAGGGTGCATTGTCACCTGATTCATTTGCGTAAGCATGTGCATCAATTGGCGTTGACACACCGCCATTGCCGAAGGAATTTCCAAGGGTTGAAAAGTACGTTTTATGGCTTTTTCTATCGCTTTGATAGACATTTTTTCTTTAGGAGTTACTAAAGCAATCGATATACCTTCTTTATTTACCCTACCCGTACGACCACTGCGATGTGTATAGGTTTCTTTATCGTCAGGCAACACATAGTGAATAACATGAGTCAAATCGTTCACATCCAATCCACGTGCTGCCACATCGGTCGCCACCAAAATTTGCAAGTGTTTGATTCTGAATTTGTTCATCACAGCATCGCGCTGTGCTTGCGACAAATCGCCATGCAATGCATCGGCATTGTAGCCGTCTATCATCAATTTTTCTGCCACCTCTTTGGTTTCCATACGGGTACGACAAAACACAATGCCATAAATATCCGGATAGTAATCCAATATACGCTTAAGCACCTCATAACGTACCGTATTTTTAGTAAGGACAAAGTAATGTTCTACATTTTGAGCCGCCTCACCACGCTTACCAACGGCTATTTCTTGCGCATCTTGCATGTAATTACGAGCAATATTGGCTATTTCTTGAGGCATAGTGGCAGAGAACAACAAGGTACGCCGCGTAGATGGAGTATGTTCTAATATTTCGGTAATATCCTCCACAAATCCCATATTAAGCATTTCGTCCGCCTCGTCCAACACCAAATAGTTGATAGCATCTAATTTTACTTTACCACGACGCATCAAGTCCATTAAGCGTCCGGGAGTCGCCACCAAAATATGGGGAGTATGATCCAACTCTTTAAGTTGTTTTCTAATATCCTCTCCACCGTACACTGCTACTATGCGAATAGACTCCATCTTAGAACTGTATTTGCGCAATTCGCTCGCTATTTGTACACACAATTCGCGTGTTGGTGCCAATACTAACGATTGAACAACCGATTTTTTTACATCGGTTAAATGCAACATGGGCAAACCAAAGGCAGCCGTTTTACCGGTACCTGTTTGTGCTAATCCTACAATATCTTGTGGATGGTTTAGTACAAAAGGAATAACCGCCGCTTGTATAGGCGACGGTGTTTCAAATCCTATTTCGGAAATGCCCGATACAATGTCGGGGTGGAGACCTAAATCTTTAAATAGCATGGTGATTCGGTGAGTCGGTTATTCGGTGATGCGGTGAGTCGGTGAGTTGATTAAATTCTTTTGCTTATTGTATTTGATAAAGCATTTAACATATTTGATATTTTTGCAATATCCTTCTTCAAAACTTGAAACTGTTCTTCTGTTATATATATTAAATCTAAAGCTATTATTAATTGACAATACGTTTCTATTAGTGAACCATATGCAATTTCAATAAACCTTACTTGATCTTTTGGAGTTTTTCTACACATTCCTTCTGCTATATTAGAAACAACAGATACTGCTGCTCTTTGTATTTGTGAAGAAATTCCATAAATCTCACTTTTGGGAAATATATCAGTAATTTTATATATCCTACTAACATACATACGGGCATCTGCCCACACTTGCATTTTTTCAAATGCATAAACATGATCTTTCATAAAAAATAAGAATTAAGAATGGATGTATTATTAAACAATGCGGCGACTTAGTAAATCAACTCACCAACTCACCGCATCACCGAATTACCGATAATACGTTTTTTTACCAGCGTGAAGGGTATTTACCATTAAAGAGCAAATAGTCATTGGCCCTACTCCACCCGGCACTGGTGTAATGTATGAGCACTTAGGAGCTACCTCGGCAAACTTTACATCGCCTGTCAGTTTGAAACCGGACTTTGTTTGCGTAGAAGGCACACGTGTGGTACCTACATCGATAATTACAGCACCCTCTTTTACCATATCGGCTGTCACAAATTCGGGACTTCCCAATGCTGCTATAATAATATCAGCTTTCAAACATTGCTGTTTTAAATCGGCCGATTTACTATGACAAACGGTCACAGTGGCATTACCGGGATAGCCTTTCTGCATCATAAGCGATGCAACAGGCTTACCTACAATATTGCTACGACCCAACACCACACAATGTTTACCTTCGGTAGGTATTTCGTACCTTTTTAACAATTCTAATATACCGGCCGGAGTAGCAGACACAAAAGCCGGCAATCCAATCGACGTTCTACCTACATTGATGGGATGAAATCCATCTACATCCTTACGATAATCGATGGCTTCGATGATTTTTTGCTCACAAATGTGTTTGGGCAATGGCAATTGTACGATGAATCCATCTACATCCGTATCATTGTTCAATCGATCGATGCAAGACAACAGCTCTGCTTCGGTTACATCTGCTTCGTAGCGAATAAGCGTCGATTTGAAGCCACACTCCTCGCACGCTTTGCATTTAGCAGCGACATACGTTTCACTACCTCCATCGTGACCCACTAAAACTGCCGCCAAATGGGGTTGTTTTCCTCCATTTGCCACTATTTCCTTTACCTCGGCAGCTATCTGCCTTAATTTGCTGTGCTGTTGCTTTTCCGTCGATTATATTCATCGGTGATTCGGTGATTTGGTGATTTGGTGAGTTGGTTGACTAATCGGTAAAATTGCGACTTTTGACTTTATTCGCTTCGTTGCGGACGCACGACCGTGCGTCCCTACTGACTTTTGACTTTCGACTTCTGACTCTTTGACTTATCTACGTTTAAAAGGCATTTTGCCACGATTATTTTGGACCATGCGCATCATCTTACGCATGTCTTCAAACTGCTTAATCAAACGATTTACTTCTTGTATGGTTGTTCCACTTCCATTTGCTATGCGCTGTTTGCGAGAGCCATTTAACAATTGTGGATTGGAACGTTCTAACGGAGTCATGGATTGAATAATGGCTTCGATGTGTTTAAAGGCATCGTCCTTGATATCTACATCCTTCAATGCCTTTCCTACTCCCGGAATCATCGCTACCAAATCTTTCATAGTGCCCATCTTTTTGATTTGCTGGATTTGGTTGTAAAAATCGTCAAAACCAAATTGATTTTGAGCAATTTTTTTCGATATTTTGCGGGCTTCTTCTTCGTCGTATTGCTCTTGGGCTTTTTCTACCAACGATACAATATCACCCATTCCCAAAATACGATCTGCCATACGAGAAGGATGGAACACATCCAAGGCATCCATCTTTTCGCCAATACCCACAAATTTGATGGGTTTTTCTACTACCGAACGAATCGACAATGCTGCACCCCCGCGAGTATCGCCATCTAATTTGGTAAGCACAACCCCTGTAAAATCCAATCGTTCGTTAAATTCTTTGGCAGTATTAACGGCATCCTGACCGGTCATCGAATCGACCACAAATAAAATTTCGTGCGGATTGATAGCCGTCTTGATGGCTGCAATCTCGTTCATCATGGCTTCGTCTACCGCCAAACGACCGGCAGTATCGACAATCACCACATCATTGCCTGCTGTTTTTGCCTGAGCAATAGCATTTAGTGCAATTTTTACAGGATCTTTGCTTTCCAATTCGGCATATACAGGAATGGACAATTGCTCACCCAACACCTTTAATTGTTCGATAGCAGCAGGACGATACACATCGCACGCCACTAACAAAGGTTTACGTCCTTTTTTATTTTTTAGCAAGTTACCCAACTTACCCGTAAAGGTAGTTTTACCAGAGCCTTGCAAACCGGCCATCAAAACAACAGAGGGAGAGCCTGTTAGTTGCAAATCGGAATGTGTACCACCCATCAAAGCAGTTAATTCGTCGTGCACCACTTTGACCATGAGTTGTTGGGGCTTCAGCGAATGGATGACATCCATTCCCATGGCCTTGGCCTTTACAGTATCAGTAAAAGTTTTTGCCGTTTTATAGTTTACGTCGGCGTCCAATAGCGCTTTGCGCACATCCTTAAGGGTTTCGGCAACGTTAATTTCCGAAATTTTACCCTCGCCTTTTAAAATTTTAAACGAACGCTCTAAACGTTCCGAAAGAGATTCAAACATATTATTTTTGGTGAATCGGTGAGTCGGTGAATCGATGAATCGATTCGCTTCGCTCAAATTATTATTTTAAAACACAGGCAAGTCTGATTTTTATCATCATGATTTAGCATTGTATTAACATACCAAATCACCGAATAACCAAATAACCGACTTACCCTAAAGGTCGTTAACGACCTTTAATAATAGCTACTGCCATCAAAGCAGTGTGTACATACTTTTTCTTTGGGCAATCCAATGGCCTTGATCAAATCTTCGACCGTATTGAATTTGAGGGATGTCAATCCAAAACGTTGACGCATCAACTCGACCATTTGTTGGTATTTGGGCGAATGAGGATCGACATACTCAGGTAGATTTTTATCGTGACTGCCTTCCAACTGCTCAATAATGGTACGTGTAATCAGCTCTAAATCGTTTTGAGTGGACGAAAAATTTAAATATCGACACGAATATACCATAGGAGGACAGGCAATACGCATGTGAATTTCTTTTGCCCCGCAATTGAACATCATTTGCGCATTTCCTCTTAACTGGGTACCACGCACAATAGAATCGTCCAAGAACACCACACGTTGACCATCCAACATTTGACGATTAGGCAACAATTTCATTTTTGCTACCAAGCTACGCATGGATTGTTGCGCCGGAGTAAAACTACGTGGCCATGTGGGCGTATATTTTAACACTCCACGTTTGTAAGGTATCCGGTGACCAATGGCATACCCTATGGCATGTCCAATGCCAGAATCGGGAATACCACACACAAAGTCGGCTTCGACATCGTCTTTCTTGCCTAATTCCTCGCCCAACGAGCACCTCACATTATCAACGTTTATATTTTCGTAATCGCACGAAGGGAAACCAAAATACACCCAAAAGAACGAACAGATTTGCATTTTGTCCCCAGCAGGAGAAATTTGTTGCCAACCATCGGAGGTAATTTTTAACATTTCACCGGGACCCACAAAATAGTCCAATTGGTATCCTAAGTTATGAAAAGCACTTGATTCGCTGGATACCGCCACGGCACCTTCTTTTTTCCCTACAACAATAGGAGTTCTACCTAATTTATCTCGAACCGCATATATGGTGCCATCTTCATGTAAAATAAGCAACGAGCACGAGCCTTTAATCTTGTTAAACATGTGTCTTACCCCGTCTTCTAAGGTTTTACCTTCGGAGATAAGAATGGCTATCATTTCAGTTTGATTGGTTTTTCCTCCGCTAAATTCGGTAAAGTGATGTTTGTTATTGAGCAGGTATTGTTCGATCTCATCAAAGTTATCGATACGTGCAACAGTAACTATTGCCATACGCCCTAAATGCGATTGGATAATCACCGGTTGCGCATCCGTATCACTAATAACACCAATACCCGAAGTCGGCTCTCCAAATTTGGACAATCCTTCTTCAAACTTTGAACGAAAGTAAGCACCTTCAATGTTGTGAATGGTGCGTTTCATACCATATTCAGGCGAATATGTGGCCATGCCGGCACGACGTGTGCCAAGGTGAGAATTATAGTCTGTTCCGTAAAATACGTCCGACAAGCAATTCTTTTTAGAAATGGCACCGAAAAAGCCTCCCATAATGCTTATAGTAGTTAATTAGGTTGCAAAATTAGTAAAAAAAGTCAAAAGTCCAAAGTCAAAAGTCAAAAGTTGCGAGTAAAAAATCTCCTTTCTCCTTTCTCAATTCTCCATTTTTTACTAAATTTGCCCTCTAATTGTATTTTGCGATTGTTATGGCTAAATTTCCAGATAAACGTACAAGAGTTTGTTTATTTTTTAGGACTTTGTTTCGCCTTCGTTACAAAGTAACGTTGGTAAATACCGCTTGCTTAGACCAACCCGGCAGCAAATTGGTTTGGCCCACTCATATGGCAGTTATCGACCCCATGTTGCTATTTTCTGAATTGTACAACTACCCGTTGCAACCTTTTGTTGATGAACGTTTTTTTGCCAACCGCATTTTTAGAAGCATTTTGAGTGTTTTTGACAGCATCAGCGTTCCTAATTTACGCAAAAGCAGAAATGGATTAGAGCAAGCCAAAAAGCTAAACGGTCTTTGTTACAATGCACTCAAAGAAGGTAAGACTGTTATTTTTTACCCATCTGGGCATTGTACGTCAGATGGAAAGGAAAGCATGGGTGGCAGAAACATGGCCCATACCATTGCCCAACAACTACCCTCGGGAACACGCATTATAGGCGTAAAGATAAGGGGATTATGGGGAAGTTGCACCAGCCGCTATGGTCGCAAAGGCACTCCTCCTATTTTTCCGACCATGTTTACCAATGCTTGGAAACTATTTTTTCCACGACGCAAAGTAACCATGGAATTTGAAGATATTACCGACTTAGTGCTCTCATGGCAAGGCATGGATAAAGTGGAATTTAACCACCACTTAGAGGAATATTATAACAGCAAAGGTATAGACGAACCCAAGACAAGATAGTCAAAAGTCAAAAGTCTGTTTATTTCGACCTTCGACTTTGGACCTTCGACTTTGGACCTTGGACCTTTGACCTTATACTTTGATAATTATATGAAAAACATAAGAAACTTCTGTATTATAGCCCACATTGACCATGGGAAAAGCACCTTGGCAGATCGCTTATTGGAAGAAACCCGTACCGTAACGGGCAAAGATTTGCAAGCACAAGTGCTTGACGACATGGATTTGGAGCGCGAGCGTGGCATTACCATTAAAAGCCATGCTATTCAGATGGATTATATTCTGGACGGCGAAAAATATACATTAAACTTAATTGACACCCCGGGACACGTCGATTTTGCCTACGAGGTATCACGCTCGATAGCTGCATGCGAAGGTGCATTGCTTATTGTCGATGCCACACAGGGCATTCAAGCACAAACCATTTCTAATTTGTACATGGCAATCGAGAATGATTTGGAAATTATTCCCATCATGAACAAAATGGACATGGATAATGCCATGCCAGAAGAGGTAGAAGACCAAATCGTGGAGCTGTTGGGATGCAAACCCGAGGAGATTATCCGTGCCAGTGGTAAAACCGGCATGGGCGTACAAGAAATTTTACGTGCCATCGTAGAACGCATTAAGCCCCCCAAAGGCGATCCTGACGCACCGCTTCAATGCCTCATTTTCGACTCGGTATTTAATTCGTTTAGAGGAATTATCACCTACATGAAAATTGTAAACGGCAGCATTAACCAAGGCGACTTTGTTAAATTTGTCAATACCGGCAAACAATATTATGCCGACGAAATTGGTGTGTTGCGTTTGGAGATGGAGCCTAAAAAGACCCTATCGTGTGGCGATGTTGGCTATATCATATCGGGCATTAAAAATTCTAAAGAAGTACGTGTAGGCGATACTATCACCCATGTAAATGGTGGTTGTACAAGTGCGATTGACGGATTTGAAGAGGTAAAACCAATGGTCTTCGCAGGTATATACCCTATCAATACCGAAGATTTTGAAGATTTGCGTTCTTCTATCGAGAAGTTGCAACTTAACGACGCTGCACTTACCTTTCAAGCCGAATCGTCGGCAGCCTTAGGCTTTGGTTTTCGTTGCGGATTCTTGGGCATGTTGCACATGGAAATTGTGCAAGAACGTTTGGACCGCGAATTTAACATGGATGTTATTACCACTGTCCCCAACGTACCCTATCGCATCTTTACCAAAAAGGGCGAGGAATTGGAAGTGCACAATCCATCGGGCATGCCCGATGTGATGCTAATAGACCACGTTGAGGAACCTTACATTCGCGCATCGATTATTACCAAAACCGACTTTATCGGTCAGATCATGACGCTGTGCTTAGGCAAACGTGGCGAATTGATCAAACAAGAATACATTTCGTCAAACCGCATCGAGCTAATTTACGACATGCCCATGGGCGAAATTGTGTTCGACTTTTACGATAAACTAAAATCAATATCGAAGGGGTACGCATCGTTCGATTACCACATGAATGGTTTTAGAACATCGCGTTTAATCAAATTGGACATTTTGCTAAACGGCGAGCCCGTGGATGCGCTTTCTACCCTAACCCACTTTGACAATGCAGTTACCATTGGTCGCCGTATGTGCGAAAAATTACGCGAACTGATTCCACGTCAGCAATTTGAAATTGCCATTCAGGCAGCAATTGGCTCAAAAATCATTGCACGCGAAACCATTAAACCGGTACGTAAGGATGTAACTGCCAAATGTTATGGTGGTGACGTATCACGTAAACGCAAGCTATTGGAAAAACAGAAAAAAGGGAAAAAACGTATGAAACAAATTGGTACGGTAGAAGTACCACAAAAAGCGTTTATGGAGGTACTAAAATTGGATTAAACAATAAACAATTAACAATAAACACTAAACAATCATGGAAACACTCATTCCGGTATGGGCTTTGATCCCATTTGCGATTATGTTGTTGACCATTGCCCTTGCTCCCATTTTCATGGAGCATTGGTGGGAAAACAACCGCAACAAACTTATTGTATCGTTGGTATTGGGTATCCCTACCGCTATTTATTTAATCATGAACGGCATGGGACACGACTTGGAACACCAACTTTTGTTCGACTACATTCCTTTTATTATCCTTTTGGGATCGCTCTTTGTAGTAACAGGCGGTATTCACATTGGTGGTAACATTGCGGCAAAACCCATGGTAAACACCACCATTTTAACCATTGGATACCTATTAGCCTCTATCATGGGAACGACAGGTGCTGCCATGTTGCTAATTCGTTTGCTAATTGAAACCAACAAAGAACGCAAATACAAAGTACACACCATTTTGTTCTTTATTGCAGCCGTAGCTAACTGCGGTGGTTTGCTAACTCCCCTTGGCGACCCCCCATTGTTCTTATTATACCTTAAAGGTGCAGAATTTACTTGGTTCTTGAACATGTGGCCCGAATGGTTACTAACGGGTGGTTTGTTGCTATTGGTTTACTTCTTGGTAGATACTTATTTCTACAAAAAAGAAGACCCCAAAGATATTGCCATAGACAACAACAATCAATCGAGCATTAAAATTACTGGAAACATCAACTTCTTGTACCTAATTGGCATTGTTTGCGCTGTTGCCTTTATCAATCCAGGCACCATTCCTGCCATGGCAGATAATGTTGCTACTGGCTACCACGCACCTTTGTACATGAAATTCTTGCGCGAAATTGTATTGGTACTTATCATCGCTGCCTCTTGGTTTACAACCAAACAACAAATTAGAAAAGACAACAACTATTCTTGGGATCCCATTTTGGAGGTTGCTGCCCTATTCTTGGGTATTTTTGCGACTATGACCCCTGCTCTTTTGTTCTTAAAAGCGAATGCTCCCAGCATGGGATTAACCGAACCTTGGCAATTTGTGTATGCAACGGGTGTACTTAGCTCGTTCTTAGACAACGCTCCAACTGCTTTGGCATTCCACAGTGTAGCACAAGGTTTGTATCCTGTAGCAGCACCCGAATTTGTAGCCGGTATTCCAGAAGAATTGCTAAAAGCCATTTCGATGGGTGCTGTGTTCTTTGGTGCCATGACCTACATTGGTAATGGACCTAACTTTATGGTAAAAGCCATTGCAGAACAAAACAAAATTGAAATGCCAAGTTTCTTTGGCTACATGTTCAAATTCTCGTTGGTTGTTTTGTTACCCATTTACATTATTACTCAATTAATCTTTTTATAATCAATTATAGACTTGAGAGCTGAGAAAGGCAGACTCACATTCTCCTTTCTCCTTTTTCAGCTCTCCTTTTATAACTAAGTATGGAATTATCAATTTTAACTGCCATTTCCCCCATTGATGGTCGCTATCGTGGCAAAGTAAGCGAGTTAGCTCCTTACTATTCAGAGTTTGCATTGATTCAATACCGTGTACGTGTTGAAATCGAATACTTTATTGCACTTTGCGAACTACCCGTACCTCAATTACAAAGCATTGACAAATCGTTGTTTGAAGCATTACGCAATATCTACAAAAACTTTAGTTTAGCCGATGCCGAAACTGTAAAAAATACCGAAAAAGTAACCAACCACGATGTAAAAGCGGTAGAATACTTTATTAAAGGTAAATTTGACGAAATGGGTCTTAGCGATTACAAAGAATTTATCCACTTTGGTTTGACCTCGCAAGACATCAACAATACGTCGGTGCCCATGATGGTAAAAGAAAGCTTGCAAAAGGTCTTTATTCCTGCTGTAGAAGAATTGATTGCCAAATTGAATCAATTTGCCGAAGACTGGAAAAATGTACCTATGTTGGCAAAAACACATGGTCAGCCAGCCTCTCCTACTCGTTTGGGCAAAGAAATAAAAGTATTTGCATATCGTTTAGAAGAACAATTGGCAACTCTTAAAACCGTTAAATACACCGCTAAATTTGGTGGTGCTACCGGTAACTTCAATGCACACCACGTAGCTTATCCTGCTACCGATTGGCGCGCATTTGGTAACCAATTCGTTAGCCAATATTTGGGATTAGAACGCGAACAATGGACTACCCAAATTTCTAACTACGACCATTTGGCAGCAGTTTTCGATGCTATCAAACGTATCAATACCATTATTATTGACCTTGACCGCGACTTCTGGACCTACATTTCGATGGAATACTTTAAACAAACCATCAAAGCAGGCGAAGTGGGTTCGTCGGCTATGCCACACAAAGTTAATCCCATTGACTTTGAAAACTCGGAAGGTAACTTGGGTATATCGACCGCTATTTTGGAACACTTGGCGCACAAATTGCCTGTTTCGCGCTTGCAACGCGACCTAACCGACTCTACCGTTATTCGTAACATTGGTGTACCTTTGGCACACTCTGTATTGGCTATTGCCAGCACCATGAAAGGGTTAGGCAAACTATTATTGAACGAAAAAGCCATTAAGGCAGACTTAGAAGGTTGCTGGAACGTAGTAGCCGAAGCCATTCAAACTATTTTGCGTCGCGAAAACTATCCAAAACCTTACGAAACTTTAAAAGAACTTACCCGTACCAACGATGTAGTAAACGAACAATCCATTGCTCAATTTATTGAAGGATTGAACGTTTCGGAAAGCGTAAAAGCCGAATTGCGCGCTATTTCGCCTTACTCTTACACGGGTATCTAATGCAATTTAGACAGATAGCGCCATGAATAAATTTTTGAGCATCTTAAAGCGATTCATCCCCAACTACAAAAAGGAAACCTTTGGCGTTTTCTTTTTTGGGTGCTTATCGACCATCATTAGTTTATTCTCCTTTGCACTATTTGTTCCTATCTTAGAAATCTTGTTTAAAACACGCTCAAATGTGTACGAACTGCTGGCGTACGATGTTCCTGCTACCGAACTATTTGGCGTACTAAAAAACAACTTCTACTATTACATTACCCTATTTATAGCAGAACACGGCCAAGTGCTAACGCTCATTGCGTTGGCGCTTGTGCTCATTCTGTTTACTTTCTTAAAGGTAATGACTGCCTACGTCAGTTCGTTGTGTATTGCCTACTTTCAGTCTGGTGTATTACGCGATGTACGTAACGAATTAGCACACAACATTGTACACCTTCCCATGGAGTTCTTCTCGGAAGAACGCAAAGGCGACATCATGTCGCGTATGAGCAACGACGTTATGGACGTTGATACCTCTATCATGGGTTCGTTGGATATGTTGGTAAAGAATCCACTCATTATTTTGATCTACTTTGTGGTGTTGGCTTTGGTTAGTTGGGAGCTAACCGTTTTTGTACTGATTCTGCTACCCATTGCGGGCTACGTAATGGGCATGATCGGCAAAAACCTCAAAAAGGATTCGTTGGAGGTTGGTATTGTACAAGGTGCACTCACCTCACAAATTGAAGAAACGTTGAGTGGAATGCGCATCATTAAGGCCTTTAATGCAGAAGAAAAGATTTCCAAACGCTTTAGCAAACAAACTGAAACCATCAGAAAAGCGGTACTTAAAGTGGTTAGGCGTCAATTCCTCGCCCACCCCATGAGTGAGTTTTTAGGCACTGCCATTATTGCAGTCGTGATATGCTATGGCGGCTTTTTAATTTTAAACTCGAACGGACAATTTGATGCGGCTGTATTTATCTACTACATCCTTATTTTCTACAGCATCATCAACCCTGTAAAAGAGTTATCAAGGGCCAGCTACAACATTCGAAAAGGATTAGCATCGTTAGAGCGTATCGATAAAATCTTATCGGCCAAAAATCCTATAAAAGAGCCCGAAAACCCCAAAAAATTGGATGAATTTAACGACGTTATTGAATACAAGAACGTTAGTTTCAAGTACACCCATAATTGGATATTGAAGAACATCAATTTGAAAATTCAGCGTGGCAAAACCATTGCCATTGTAGGAGCTTCGGGATCTGGAAAATCTACCTTGGTTGATTTATTGCCTCGTTTTTGGGATGTAAACGAAGGGGAAATTTGCATCGATGGTGTAAACATTAAGGATGTGACTTTGCACGATTTGCGTAGTTTGATGGGGAATGTCAACCAAGAAGCCATCCTATTCAACGACAGCTTCTTCAACAACATTGCCTTTGGTGTCGAAAATGCGACCATGGAGCAAGTTATTGCTGCCGCTAAGATTGCCAATGCACACGA
>JAFVZF010000062.1 GCA_017508305.1 Paludibacteraceae bacterium
AGGGCGGCGCTTCATCTTCCGACTTGGTTTCCGGTCGGGATTTTTACATACAAAAACTACAAAATGTGAACTCGCTTCGCTCAAACAACACATTTTGCTTAACGTTTTTGCACATATAAATCTTTTTCCGACCTCCACCAAATGTCGTCAGATTGAATCGCCTCAACGCCTAAACGCCTAATCACCGATTAACCGATTTTTTGGGAAACCAACCTTTTTCTACGCGTTTCTTTTGTTGGAACAGTTCGAGAATGCTCCAAAACGAAGAAAAGGCGATAACGCCTAAAATGGTAGATACAATAAATGATTCTACCCACAGCGAAGCACCTACAAACAGCATGCCTGCTATGGCAAACATCCACCAACATTTGGTACCTAAGTGGTATTCGGCTTTGATTACAATGGGGTGAAAAATACCTATGGTTAAAAAGGTGGCTGCGCCAATAATGAGACCTGTAAAATTCATGGAGGGTAGGTGTTAATGGATAGTTTATTTAATGAATGATGGCTCCTATTGAAAGTAGCGAGTCTATCATCTCCTGTGCATCTGCTTGCGCAGTCTCGATGTCTACATTGTAATTGTTGGTTAGGTAGGTGATGATGGTTTGAATGTCAAAATTCTGATTTTTTATGTGTTGCCAGATGTCGGCTGCGGTTTCGTTAAGGGTGATTACTTTTGAAAAATCCACTTGAAGGCTATCTTGTGCCAATAAAACGTATTCTTCGCCTACTTTTTGTAGGGTGTAGTTGTCTTTTAGTTGCATAGTGATGCGCGTTTATTTTTATGTGTAGCAAAGGTAGTGAAAAGTGAGTGTCCTTGCAAGAGAGAGGTACAAGGAATTTGCTCGCAATAAATTGCTCGCAGATCCCTTCCTTTGCCACGGGCATCCTTGCAAAACATTTTCTTCGGTCATGTTTGATTAGGGAAGGTAAATCTTTTTCAGGGATTTTTTCGCAACTAACGTTGCTCAAAGATCCCTCGCCCGCTGCGCAGACAGGGATTACGTCGCGTCGCTCCGTGATCCCTATCTTTGCCACGGGCATCCTTGCAAAACATTTTCTTCGGTCAAGGCAAACATTTCATGCTTCGCATTCATTATTTTTTTATGCCCGAATCCCTCTCTTGAGCAAGCTCAACGAGGGAAGGGCATAAAAAAAACATCGCAACTAAAATTGCGATGTTGCCCTGACCGAAGTTGATTTGCGGAAAGAGAGGGATTCGAACCCCCGGTACAGTTACCCGTACACCGCATTTCGAGTGCGGCCCATTCGACCACTCTGGCATCTTTCCTAAAAGTGTTGCAAAGGTATATAAAATAATTGATAGTTGAGAAATGAGAAAGCAGAAATTTTTATTTTTTTTCCTTTATTCCCTAACGGTCATTAATACTTCTCAACTCTCTTTTAAATGAAAATCCACCAATCCTTGTAGAGGTTCTTTTTGGATGCTACCAATGCTAAAGTGGTGTTTGATAGCTAAATTGTGCAAAATATCGGCAAAATAGTAGGCTATCGATCCTGTAAAATAAACGGGTAAGGTGCTGTATGGATATTGTTTTACGTTGCGCACAATGAAACTTTCTAGTGCACCATATACCATATTGTAAACTTCTGGTACGGCAATATGTTTGGATATAAAGGGTCCAAACGAGGCTAAAAAGCGGTTGGGTAGGGGCTGACGATATACTTTGTCTATCACATCCATCATGCTTAAACCGTATGTTTGCTCAAAATCGGTTTTTACTGCATCGGGCAATTGATTCTTAAAAAGATTGCCCATAAGCAGTTTCCCCAGTACGGCGCCACTACCTTCGTCGCCCAAAATAAATCCTAACGCAGGCACGTTCCAGCTAATGTTGCCGTTTTTATAAAGGCATGAGTTTGAGCCTGTTCCAAGAATGCAAGCTATGCCGTCTTGATGGCCGCATAAGCCGCGGGCTGCGCCTAAAAGGTCGGATGCTATTTCTATCTTTATATCCCCAAATACAGCTTGTAGAGCTTGTTTTACCACGTTGTTTTTTTCTTGGTTGGCACAGCCAGCACCGTAAAAATAAACTTCGGTTATGGCTTCGGTAAGATGAGGTACTAACTGGTTACG
Source organism: Paludibacteraceae bacterium (assembly GCA_017508305.1). Classification (GTDB taxonomy): domain Bacteria; phylum Bacteroidota; class Bacteroidia; order Bacteroidales; family Paludibacteraceae; genus Enterocola. The sequence goes on from JAFVZF010000062.1 coordinate 2,099, forward strand.
CAAGGTATTTTCGATGGCATCGCTATCCATAAAAATAGGATTGATGCCATCGGTTTTTATTACGTGGTTAGGATTTTCTACCACAGCCCAGGCTGTTTTGGTAGAGCCGCTGTCTGCTACAAGTTTCATGCGTGTATAATGGTTAAAGGGATGGCAGCAATAAGTTTTTCAAACTCCATTTCAAAGTTAGGGGTAAGGATGTTTTTGCCAATGGCATTTTTGATGTCGTCTATCGACCAAAATTTGCCATCGGCTACCTCTTCTATATCGGGGGTGATAGGACCATCGTATATGGTGTAATAGGCGTTGACCAATTCGTATTCGGTGGTAGAACGGTAGGGGTAGGTAAATAAGGGTAGCATGGTGGCTTGGGTAATGCCTAATTCTTCGCGTACCTCGCGTTTAAGTGCTTCTTGGATGCTTTCGCCTGCATCAACGTGACCGCCCACGGCGGTGTCCCACTTGCCCGGTTGAATGTCTTTGGTTAGGGCTCGCTTTTGCAAGTATAGCTGGCCTTTGCTATTAAATACGTGCAGATGCACTACGGGGTGCAACCAAAACGTGCCCGAATGGCATTCTTTGCGTGTGGCTGTGCCAATTACGTTGCCATTTTCGTCTACTAATGGAAACAATTCTTCTTTCATAAAGCAAATGTACAAAAAAAAGCCGATTGAGATTATTTTTCTTGCTATCTTTGTTTTATGGAAGTAAAGAAAAGGGTTTTGTTGGGCATGAGTGGCGGTACATATAGTTCTGTAGCGGCACTGTTGCTACAAGATGCTGGTTACGAGGTGGTTGGTGTGACTTTCCGTTTTTACGAGAAAGATGGTTGCACCGAGTATCTGAACGATGCGCGCCAGTTGTGCCATCGTCTTGGTATTCAGCATATTGTTTCGGACCAGCGTGCACTTTTTGAGTCAACTGTTATCGATTACTTTATTGATGAATATATGGCGGGGCATACGCCTGTGCCTTGCATCATTTGTAATAACTACTTAAAGTGGCCTTTGCTCCGTCAAATTGCCGACGAGATGGGTATTTCTTATTTGGCGACAGGTCACTATGTCCAGAAGCAACAAATCGACGGTTTTTGGTACATAATCAATGGCGTTGATGAGGATAAAAACCAATCATTTTTCTTGTGGGGGTTACAGCAAGATATTTTGGAGCGAATGATTTTGCCTTTGGGTGGACTAACCAAAATGCGTGTCCGTGAGATTGCTGAGGAGCGAGGTTTTACGAAAGCTGCACACAAGAAAGATAGCCTTGGCGTATGCTTCTGTCCCATGGATTATCGTTCTTTTCTTCGTGATAAAGTCCCGGCAGAGGCGATTCAGAGGGGTAAATTTGTTGACGTAAAGGGAAATTTTATCGCATGGCACCAAGGTTATCCGTTCTATACGATAGGTCAAAGGCGAGGTTTGGGTATAAACCTCCATCAGGCAGTTTATGTAAAGGAGATTGTGCCTTTCGAAAACAAGGTAGTACTTGGTGATTTAAGGTCGTTGGAACATACACAGATGCGTTTGAAGGATTGGAACATCATCGACCCTTTACAACTTTTAGGCAAAGAGGATGTTATCGTAAAAATTCGCTACCGAAAACAAGAAAATCGCTGTATCGTTACACTTCAACCCGATAACACCTTGCTGGTTTGCCTTTACGAACCTCTAACTGCCATCGCTCCCGGTCAAGCCGCCGCGTTTTATCGTGGAGAGGTGCTGCTAGGTGGTGGAATTATTGAGGAAGATTAGGAAAGATAGGGGTTATCCCATCTTTCCTGTTAAATACGCCTTGCTGCGTTTTGATTTTGTCTTGAAAAAGTAAATTTGTTGATTGTATTCCACCATTTCTATGCAAAACTGTTGATTCAACAGTTTTGTTATATTAGTGAATATACATTTGAAGTAGGTGGAAAAAACAAAAAACAGAAACAAATGCAAGGAATAGATAATGCTTTTGTGGTAAAAGACGATATAGAGTCCGGTTACTTAAATGTTGTCCCCCTTTGGGAATTTGGTTTGTTTTTAAGGTTCACTGCCCGAAGGATAATAACCTACTATCGTTTTTACGATGTTTCTGTTGTTGTCGTAGTGTACTTTAAAGGGAATGCTTCCTTGCTTATGACCTACTTGTTCCATCATGTAGTAGAAGGCATCGTTGGATACGTAATAGTGATGTCCTTTTACGTTGTTAATGGTTTTATTCCACTCGGTTGTAGATGACCATCTGTCGCAAGTAATGTATACGTAGGTGGTTTGTTCGTCTTTTTTAGCTTCATTTTGGCGAAGATCCAACATGCAAGGTCCACAACCCGTTCCCCAAAAATCAACCACCAAAGGTTTTCTGGGGTATTCCTCTACTATCGTAGTCAATAATTTGTCCATGGAAACGTTAGGAGTTTCTTCTGTATAAACTCCTTTGGAACGGCTATGTGCTTGTATGCATTGTTCACGATAATGTTTATAGGCTGCGATGCAAAAATCGTCGCCAATAAAATCAGCAGCATCTTCGGGTGCGTCTTTCCATAGTTCTTGTTCAAATTTGCCGCAAAGTTTGATGAGCTGTATTAGAGAATATATTTCAGACGGATAACTTTTGAAATCCCATGCACTATTCTTAATGTAATAATAACTTGGATCTGTAAGATACAGCAGCCATGTAGGATCCAATTGTAAGTCCGAAAAAGACTTTGCTAATTGCTCTGCTGTAATGCTTTGTTCGGCAGGAACTTCTTTTTTGCTGTGGTATGACTTAACATGGTTATAGTTATGTATAAGGGTATAACTATTGAATTTGGTACGTTCTATAAAGTAGGAACGAACAAAGTCCGATAGGGTGTCCTTTGCAATGCAAGTCATAACGGAATCATGCTGGTGCATGATTATGTCGATGAAGGTTTGTTGGTCTGTCGTTAGGTAAGTTTCTTTGGGAATGTTAAACTGATCCCTGTAATATGGAAAAGGTACGCTGTTAAGAGTATAGTTAAGGGCATTGTAAGCGTTATTGGAGTAGATGGTGTTGTATTCATCTTTTGTTTGGGTTAAATCGACCCAAATTTTGTTGGTTTTGCCTGGTTCAATAAAGCACCAAAAAGAATGCCACACCGAATCGGTCATAATGACGCACTGAACGTATGTTGTTCCTACCATTTCGGGAAATTGGACGGAAAATTGGTCGTTTTCGACACTCTCTTTTTGCATGGTGAAAACAGCATTGGCGGTTGCTATGGGATTCCCGATCTCTGTCATGTTGATTTCTACGGGGGCACCATCCAATTTGCCTGTGCAAGTATCTACTAAGTAGCAGATAAGCTCCGTATCGGCTATCTTTTTGGTAAAGGCAGGAACGGTTGGAGTATTTTTTGCTTCTTTAATAAGCGAACGGGGAATTTGAAAGGTGTAGTTAGCCTTGTTTTGTTCGCTTGTGCACGAAATTACTAATACGCTCAAGCATAGCAAGGCAGAAAAAAGGATGTTTTTCATGGTATAAACAAGATAGGTTACATTCATATAACATAAACGTATGGAGATTATTGTGTGGTGTAGGCGTGAAAGTATTTTGTCTTAGCCAAAATGTTTGTGTTTTTTTGCAATGCGCGCATTATAACAAATGAATATCTTAGTGGTTTGCAAAAAAAATTGTACATTTGGTCTTTGATTTTTAGTCGATGATTAGGCGATTTTTTATACTAACCATGTTGTTGTGTTTGGCAGGTTTAGGAGCTTTTGCCAAACCGCAAAAAGTGCGTCGTTTGCCCATTAAGAAATTCTCTTACCATACCACTGCTATCAATAATGTGATTAACGAATACAAGGTGGAGTCTATAGTGATAGACGGTAAGAAATGCACAGTGGAAATAAACGAACACCTTTCTAATATTCCCATGAACGATAGCATTGTGGCGGATATCTACGATTCGCTAAAGGCGCAATTGCCTGCATCGTATCAAAAATATCAGTTGAGTCTTGTTAGCCGAAAACATCCTATCGAGGCGTTTGTTCCAAACTATCTTCGTAAAAAAAGCGATGTGGATAAGAGCCGATATGTGCCCTATAAGACTGGGCAAACTGCACTTATGCATTTGTCTAATCCTTGGAAGCCATCGCAAGGTTTGCTTGGTAGAAACATCGCTCTGTGGAATAGTCATGGGCTTTATTATGACAAAAACAACGACAGAATTCGTTGGCAACGCCCAGCACTTTTTGGTACGGTAGAGGATATGCTTAGTACACAAATAGTGCTCAATTATTTGCTTCCGATGCTTAGAAATGCAGGTGCTGAGGTGTATATGCCTCGTGAAAGGGATTGGCACAGCGAGGGGGTAGAGTTGTTCTCAACTCAACGACTCCACGACTCAACGACTAAACCATTTTCGGATACGCTCATTTTTAAAGGTCGTGTAACCCAACCAGATACTTATTGGGTGCGTGTGGCGTATCTGTGCGGTA
>JAFVZF010000063.1 GCA_017508305.1 Paludibacteraceae bacterium
CAATAGTACGTTGATCGTTAGTGGGCGTAATAAAGCAAACCAAGTTACTGTTCATGGTTTGTGGTTCGTCCTCTCTAAAACGATTGGTGGTAATAAAAACGGTCATTTCTGCACAGACCTCCCCTTGCTTACGCAATTTTTCGGCGCCCGACATGGCAAAATTAGCCACCTGCTCTGCCAGCAACTGCATATCCTTAAGCTCGGAGGCAAAACTACGCGAAACACATATCGACTGCCTTATTTGTGGTGTATGCTCAAACTCTATACAAGGTATCCCTTTTAATTCCTTCCATGTACGCACTCCATTGATTCCCATCATTTGGTTTACCCTTTCTTGCGACAACTGCGCAAAATCGTAAGCAGTAGCGATTCCCACTTGTTGCCACCTTTTGACCGATTGTCTACCAATGCCCCACACATCTGCAAGAGGTATGCGTTTAAGTACCTTATCTACATCTTGCGAACGATGCAGAAAGCAACCACCTTGCAACTTTGGGTATTGTTTACACAACTTGGAAGCAATTTTTGCCAATGTTTTGGTAGGCGCCACTCCTACAGACACCGGGATAGAAGTATAACGGTAGCACCGTTGAGAAATGGTTTTGGCATAAGCATGGTAGTCATCGATGAGTAATCCTCTTAAATCCAAAAAAGCTTCATCAATGGAGTACACCTCAATCAAGGGCGAAAACTCTTGCAACGTCCATCGTACACGTTGCGAAAAATCGCCGTACAATGCCATATTGCCCGAAAATACCGCCACATGGTGTTGTTGTACCAAGTGGCGTATTTTAAACAAGGGATCGCCCATCTTAATGCCCAATGCCTTAGCCTCGTTGCTTCGGGCAATGGCACACCCATCGTTATTAGAAAGCACAATAACGGGACGATCATTTAAATCGGGGCGAAAAACCCGCTCGCACGATACAAAAAAGTTATTACAATCGGCAAGAGCGTACATAGTATTGGTGATGCGGTGATGCGGTGATTTGGTGAGGCGATTTGCTCGCTTCGCTCACGATGAATCGTGTAATCGTTGATTTGCAATTTAACGATTTAACGATTCTGCGATTACACGACAAGCGACAAGTGACAAGCGACAAGCGACATTACACCTTCTTTATAACGTAGGTTACAATTCCCCAAATAGAGAATTGATTATCGGCAGTAACTTCGATAGGGCGATACGCAGTGTTGTTTTGATTGGCAGGGAGCAAACGTACCTTATCAGACGCTATCTCCACCTTTTTTACTGTATACTCACCATCCAAATAGCAAACTGCCTTACAGCCATTGTAAGGAGATATACTCCTGTCAACAATGATAATATCCCCCTCGTCCATACCTGCATCGACCATCGAAACGCCACTCACCCTAAAAAAGAAGGTCGAAGCTTTATGCCTAACCAATAGTTTGAGCAAATCAAGCTTATCGCCCACATCCTCGGCAGGAGAAGGAAAGCCCGCTTTTACATCGCCACAAAGCGAAAATTGACTTTCTTGCTGAGCATCAATGGCACAAGGTTGCATATCAAACGGCTTGAACTTGTTTTTTTGCTTTTCGTGGAAAATGTTGATTTACCCAACGAGGAGCGATTATTGCTCCCATCACCAAATAGTAGTAGTAAGTAAGCAAACGCCAACCCAACACCACCAAAACAAGCACCATACCTTTAGGCACATAGCCTCCTAAATAGGTTTCAAACAACACTTCGATAAATCCACTACCGCCGGGCGTTGGTGCAATCATCATAATAACCATCGTAATAATCTGACGTCCAACCACAATAAGGTGATCGTATAAAGACAAGAAAGTAGCGTCTGTAAATGCCAGAATCAGCATATTTACCACCAAGAAACGAGAGATTGCCAATAAGAAGCTATATACAATCATCTGAAACCAAAACATGGGCGACTTGTGACGCATTCTACGCGAGCATTCTTTGATATCAACAGCGGTGCGCAATGCCGCCGATCGCTTACTGCGCAAAAATGGAATTCTACATACTTGCACAATTAGCCATGATATAGCAAATGGTTTGATAAAAATGCCAATAAACAATATAATTACCCATACCAATTTACAGATATATCCTATTAAGAAAAAGGATAAAATTCCTGCTTGTGCCATGCCATCTATCATAAACAAATCGTTGTAAGAAAGCATTAGTAGCAAAG
>JAFVZF010000064.1 GCA_017508305.1 Paludibacteraceae bacterium
GCTACATTTTTAAGACCTACCGAAATAATGGCTTGTGCCAATACGGTAGCGGTAGTAGACCGTCGCCTGCGTTGTCGCCGGTTTTAGAAGCTACTTCTTTTACCAATTGAGCACCCATGTTTGCATTGGGGTCTTCCAATTCAATTTCTTTGGCTACGCTTACACCGTCTTTGGTAATGTGAGGTGCACCAAATTTTTTAGCCAAAATAACGTTGCGACCTTTGGGACCAAGGGTTACTTTTACTGCATTTGCCAATTCGTCTACGCCTTTTTTTAGTAGATCGCTGGCTTCGATATCAAATTTAATTTCTTTTGCCATATTATTTTTATCGTTTAGTTGTTGAGTTGTTTATTCAATGCTTCGCATTTCATGAAGTTGCTCACGCTCGGCAAAACAAATTAATTTGTTCTGCTCTCGCTTAATCGCAACTTTAGTCGTTTAGGCGACCTTCAACTTTGGACTTTCGACCTTAGACATTTATACAATTGCCAAAATGTCACTTTGACGCATGATAAGGTATTTTTCGCCTTCCCATTCAATTTCGGTACCGGCATACTTGCCATAAAGAACGGTATCGTCTACTTTTACGACCATTTCTTCGTCTTTAGTGCCATTACCAACGGCAATTACTTTGCCTTGAAGGGGTTTTTCTTTGGCAGAATCGGGTAGGATAATGCCACAGGCGGTTTTTTCTTCTGCTACTGCGGGAGCGATAAGAACTCTGTCTGCTAATGGTTTAATGCTCATAGTGTTTATTATTTAGTTGTTTATTAGTTTGATTAATCGGAGAATCGACGAATCGGTCCCTTAGTTTGTCGAAGGGTTCTGCTTATTGTATAAGTGGTATTTTTTCGATTAGTCGATTTGTCATTATATGTACAAATTCCGTGCCAAACAAAAAAAAGGTGACACTATGTCACCTTTTTTGTTTTTCTGTATGGCGCTACTTATTCTGCAGCAGGTGCAGGAGCGATAGGAGCTGCAACCGGAGCAATGGGGCTGGCAGGAGCAGCTGTCTCTTCAATTTTATTTTTCAATGAGGTGGAAGGATCGATGGCTTTTTCTGTGCTTTTAAAGCCAACAGCGGCAATGCACAATACTACCAAGATAGCAGCCAATGTCCAAGTGGCTTTTTCTACAAAGTCGGTTGTTTTGCGAACACCCATTACTTGGTTAGGAGATGAAAAACCGGATGCCAAACCGCCACCTTTTGATTTTTGCGAAATTACCAATAAAATCAACAAAATGCCGACTATAACGGCCAATGATACTAATACGTTAAACATACTATTAGGGATTTGTTTGAATTATTTTATTTAAAAAACGAATTTGGTCTGCAAAGTAAGTACTTTTTTCTGGATATTTCAAATTTAATTTTTCAAAAATATGCAGGGCCTTAACATATTGTCCTTGTTTGATATAAATTTTTGCCATGCTTTCGGTAAAGGCGGTATCGCTTAATGTTTCGTTGGCAGCATGAGCGGTAGGGTCTTCGTATTCGAATTTATCGTCGCTTAGTTGTATTCTGGGGTTGTTGGCAATGAAACGATCAATTAAGTCTTGCCCCTTAAAAGGCTTGCTTTGAGGAACTTCTGCTGCCTCTAACTGGTACGAGTTTTCTGTGGCGATAGTGGTAGGAGCAGGGGTTACAGGCTGTTCTGCGACGGCAGGTTGGTGCAGCAATTGTTCCAATTGCTCCCGATGAAAAGTGCTGAGAGCTGCCTTCTTTACAAATTGACCAAAGCGCAAATCGTTTACGTTGTGTAAATTTTTGGCGTACAAAATGGCAAAGGCGGCACAATAAGGATAGGTTTCTACCAACTGTTGCATGTCCGATAGCGTACTCCTGTCCAAGTATTCGGGATGTTGCAGGTATTTCTTTAACTCTTGTATCGTCATGATTACCAGTTGGCTACAGTGTCGTTGTAAATATTATCGCATATTTCATCTACCAATTCTTCGATGAGTTGATCTTGCACATCGTTGAGCATAAGGTTACTGTCAAAGTTTCTGTATGCACTGTACGTTTTTTCAAAATCTTCTTCGTGGTTGGTATTGTTGGTATACCTTACATTAACACGTAAGGTTAAACGTGTCTCGGCTGCCATAGAGTTGGCATTTACCGCCATAGGAGTAATGTCGTAACCGACTACCTCGCCTGACAATTCGAGATCGGCATTTCTGTCAATCAAGTTGAGCCTTGTTTGACGGGTGTACGTGTCCTTGATACGCTCGTTTAGTACATTGGTTAATGGGGCGTACACCATGGCAGCTTGGTTGGTGAAGTCCTCGATAGAGATGCTTTTGATGATGTTGTAATCGATAACCGTTCCGTTAAACTTATACGAAATAGTACAACCTGCCATTAAGCATGCCAATCCTATAAAAATGTGAGCGAGGTGTTTCATGAATCCAATCCGTATGTTTTAATTTTGCGGTACAGCGTACGTTCCGAAATGCGTAAATCTTTGGCGGCAATGCTTCGTTTGCCGTGGTGTTTTTCCAAGGTCTCTTTGATGAGTTTTTTCTCCATTTCTTCGACCGATAGCGAGGGCTCGTCTTGGTATTCTTGTACTTCGACAAAATCGTCAGTATTTTCTAAAGCGTTTTTTTCGGGCATGGCAATCAGTGCCGTTTCGGTATTGTAAACCGGTGTGCTGCCCGGAGTGGTAGTCGATTTTTGTTGCTGCATAAGCGATTGTACCGTTTTTTTGAGCTCGTCCATGTCCTTTTTCATGTCAAACAGTACGGTGTACAAGATTTCGCGTTCCGAATTAAAGGATTTACCCTCGTCGTTACGGCTACTAACCAATTGGGGCAGGTTGCTCTCTGCCTGTTCGGGCAAATACAGCTGCATGGTTTGTGCTCCGATAACACTTTCTGTTTCAATGGCCGAAATGCGTTCTGCTACATTTTTTAATTCTCTGACGTTGCCTCTCCAATAGCAAGAAAGGAGCATTTCTTTGGCTTCGGCTGTCAAGGTAATGGCAGGACGATGATTTTTTTCTGCATATTCGGTGGTAAATTTGGTAAATAGGGGGACGATGTCGCCTTTGCGTTGTCGCAATGGAGGCACCTTAATGTGTATGGTATTGAGACGATAGTACAAATCTTCTCTAAATTTACCTTCTTTGATGGCTTGTGGTAGGTTTCTGTTGGTGGCAGCAATGACACGTACGTTGGTTTTAAGCACTTGCGACGAACCTACCTTGATAAATTCGCCCACCTCCAATACACGTAGCAAACGTGCTTGGGTAGAAAGGGGGAGTTCGCCTACTTCGTCCAAAAAGATAGTGCCACCATCTGCCACTTCGAAATACCCTTTTCGGTCGGTCAATGCACCGGTAAACGAACCTTTTTCATGCCCAAAAAGTTCGGAATCGATGGTACCTTCCGGAATGGCTCCACAGTTTACCACCATGTATTTGTTGTGTTTGCGTGCGCTGTACTGGTGAATAATTTTAGGAAAATTCTCTTTCCCTGCACCGCTTTCGCCGGTAACTAACACCGACAAATCTGTATTGGCTACCTGTACCGCTATTTGAATAGCATGTAGCAGTTCTGGCGCATTGCCAATAATGCCAAAGCGATTTTTTATGGTTTGTATTTCGTTAGAGGCTATCATGGTTGTTGTTGCGTTGTTTTACAATATCGATTGCCATGTAAAGTGCTTGCCTAAATGATTGGGCAGAGGCTTGGTTTTTCCCGGCTTTGTCGTAGGCAGTACCGTGGTCGGGCGATGTTCGTACAATGGATAAACCGGCTGTAAAATTAACCCCATTGTCCATGGACAATACTTTGAATGGGATAAGACCTTGGTCGTGATACATGGCTAATACACCATCGTAGTGCGTATATGCTTCGGCACCAAAGAAACCATCGGCAGGGAGTGGACCAAAACATGTGATTCCTTCTTCGTCGCGTGCTTTTTGGATGGCAGGTAAGATAATCTCTTGCTCTTCGGTACCTATAACGCCGCCGTCTCCGGCATGAGGATTAAGCCCCAATACGGCAATGCGCGGTTTGGTAATGCCAAAATCTTGTTTCAACGAGGTGTTGAATTGTTTTATTTTGTTGAGAATATTGTCGATGGTAAGTTGTTCGGCTATTTTGCATATCGGTACATGACCGGTTACAACGGCTACACGCAGGGTGTCGTTTGCCAAAATCATCAAGGCATCGCCTTTATTGCCGAAAAGTTGTTCTAAATATTCAGTATGTCCCGGAAAGTTAAATTGGGTGGACTGAATGCCTAATTTATTGATGGGAGCCGTAAGCAAGGCATCGATTTTACCTTCCTTTAAATCTTGTGTAGCACGTTCTAAAGCGGCAAATGCGGCTTCGCCTGCTGCCGGTGTTGATTTTCCCAAATCGACCTTGATTTCGTCGCCCGAACAGTTAATGATGTTGATGCGGGTCTCATTGGCATCTTCGGCTTTGCCAATCAGGTTTAAATTAAGATTGACATCGGTTAATTTTCTGTGGTACGCAGCTACCTTGGGCGAACCATATACAATAGGGGTGCAAAACTCCAAAATGCGGTTATCTTCTAAGGTTTTGAGCAGTACTTCGTAGCCAATACCGTTAATATCTCCGTGGGTAATACCAATTATTATCTTATCCATAATTTACTCTGCTTTAATGGTGTATAATGCTGCTTCTAATTGACGCATGGCATTGCGTTTGTATTGATTGGGCGCATAAATAAAGGCTTCTGCTGTAATGATGCGCTGATTTTTTTCGTCCAAGCAGCTGATGCTGACAAAAGGACCACCCATAAACTCGCCTTCTACACGCCACATGCCTTGCAAACGAATGGCATATTGGTTGGAGACGGTGGCAGTTTCGCCCCAAATAGGAGGCTCATAGCGGTATTCGGTGGTCATGTAGGAGTGCTCTACCGGTCCGGGAATGTGCAGTTTCATGATAGAATCGCGCTTTTGTAGCAATTTTGCACGCGAAAAAGCATCGTTTTCTTTGTATGGATAGCTATATAGTACGATGTTGCGGTTCATGTTGCCTGCATTGTTAGAAATCCACATAAAGTTTTCAGCTTTTTTACTGCGTACCATGTTGCGGGGCACGGCGATGTAAAAGCCCATGTGCTCTTGCACTTTTTGTATCATATCTTCTTCGTTGTAGCGAAGGTGGTGTGTGATGGAACGATCGCGTTCTGCTTGCTCAAAATAATCGGCAATTTGTTTTTTGTATTTGCCAATGGCGTCTGCCACTTCTTGGGTAGTAGGTCCTTGGATGGTTAAAATGGCTTGTGGTTTGGACCATTTGTTCTCTTCTGTTTTAAGTTTTACTTTAGAATAGGCCCGTCCGGCATCGATCATAATGATGTTGCGTGCCGGTTTGATGATAGAGGTAAAACCTTCAAAATTAGTACGCGAGATGTTAAACATGGGTTCGGATTGTGGCATGCAGGGCACATCTCTATTAAGTATCTGAATGATAGAATCGCCTACATTCGATTTAAAAACGTCTTCGTCGATAACCAACAATACTTCGCCGGCAGCACCGGTGGCTGTGGGTAGGGTCGGATTATTGCTACACGAGGTAAGTAGGCCGCATGCAAATAGTAGGCAACTATACACTATTTTTTTCATAAGGCATTATTTTTTTTGGTGGACAGCATGCCACAAGCGGCATCAATGTCTTGCCCACGTGATTTTCTAATGGTAACACTAACGCCACGACGTACCAACCAATTTTGAAATTGTTCGATGCCTTGCCAGGGAGTAGGCAATAATCCTACCTGTGGAATTTGATGGAATGGTATCAAATTAACGTGGCAATGCAATCCGCGTAGCATATCTGCCAATTTGTTGGCACACTCTTGCGTGTCGTTTAATTGGTCAAACAATGTATATTCTATCGATAGTTTACGTTGGTGCGACCAATCGTATTGTTTAAGCAAACTAATCACATCGTTAATAGGATATACTTTTTCTACAGGGCAAAGTTCTCTTCTTTCGAGTGCCGATGGCGCATGTACGCTGATAGCCACGTGGCAAGTAGTTTTGTCGAGTAGTGCCGGCAAGTGGGGCAAAATACCCACTGTCGATACCGTAATGCGTTTTGGACTCCAACCATATCCATAGTCGGCAGTCATGATTTCGATGGCCTTGAGTACTGCTTGGTGGTTGTTGAGCGGTTCGCCCATACCCATAAAAACGATATTCGTCAGCCTGTCGGGATCTTGTATGCTTTGCACTTGGTTGAGAATTTCGGCTACGGTTAGGTTGCCTGCGTATCCTTGTTTGCCGGTAGCACAAAACAAACAATTCATTTGGCAGCCAATTTGCGAGGAAATGCAGAGGGTGGCTCTGTCCTTTTCGGGAATCAATACGCTTTCAATGTAGCGTTTGTCACCCACCTCAAAAAGGTACTTTTCGGTGCCATCTGCCGAGGTAACTGTTTGTGCAGGAAGCGTTGCTCCTACTGTATACTCTTTAGAAAGGGCAATACGTGCCTTTTGTGATAGGTTGGTCATTTCGTCAATGCTGCGTATACGTTTCTTGTACAACCAATCAGCTATCTGTTTGGCAGTAAACGCAGGCAATCCGTATTGGGATACAATGCCTTTTAATTCTGCTAATGTGCTACCTAATAGTGTTTTCAAAACGTTTAGTTGTTTAGTCGTTTAGTCGATTATTCGGGCTTCGCCCTCATGAAGTTGCTCATGCTCGACATAATCAATGTAAACATTGCTTCTGTACTCGCTTAATCGCAACTTTCACCGATTCATCGATTATTCACATTCGTTCATCAATACGTCACCGATTCGTCGTCGCGAAGCGACTACATAAGTTGATGCATGCGGCTAATGTATTTGCCAATAATATCAAACTCTAAATTGACCATGCTACCTTGTTGGATGGCACAAAAGTTAGTGTTTTCGTGGGTGTAAGGAATGATACACACCTGAAAACTATTTTCTGTGGGGTTACAAACCGTCAAACTCACTCCATTTACGGTAACCGAACCTTTATCGACCGTAAAATAACCTCTTTTAATCATTTCTGGAGTGCTTTCGTAGCAGAAGGTGTATATCCAGCTGCCATTGTCATCGACCACA
>JAFVZF010000065.1 GCA_017508305.1 Paludibacteraceae bacterium
AACACCCAGAGCGCAAATGATAGCGGCAGCGAGAGCATAAGGAGGAAATCATGGAAATCAAAATCACCAAAAGACAAAATAGATGCCTGTGTGAATGCTACCGTCGAAGCTGCCAAAGCCAATGGGTACGAAGTAATCATTATTGCCGACCATGGTAATGCCGATAATGCTGTAAATGGTGACGGAACACCCAATACTGCCCACTCGTTAAATCCTGTTCCTTGTGTGTATGTAACAGAGAACAAAGAAGCTACCATCGCTGATGGAATTTTGGCAGATGTGGCTCCTACTATCTTGCATATCATGGATTTGGAACAACCTGTTGAAATGACTGGTAGCAACCTGATAAGATAAAAGTTTTAAAAAATATTTTGCTAAATAAAAAAAACTCATTATCTTTGCCGTCCAATTGTGGAAATAAATAAAACACTATAATTATGAAACGTACATTTCAACCCTCTAACAGAAAAAGAGCAAACAAACACGGTTTCCGTGAAAGAATGGCGACCGCAAACGGACGCAGAGTATTGGCTGCACGTCGTGCAAAAGGCAGAAAAAAATTAACCGTATCTGACGAGCCTAATCTTAAAAGATAAGAAACCTGTTTTGCAGGCAATAATAGTAAGGGATAGCCAATGGTTATCCCTTATTTTTTTGTGTATGTACCAACCTTTCACTATCTTTACAACTTCTAAAAAATGCGTATTATGATCACATTTATTTCGTGTTTATTGCTACTTATTGTGGGCTATGTAGCGTACGGACGCTTTGTAGAGCGTGTCTTTGCTCCCGATGAGAATAGAGAAACACCGGCTATCCGGTGTAATGATGGCGTCGATTTTGTTCCTATGAAACCATGGAAAATATTTATGATTCAATTCTTGAATATTGCCGGATTGGGGCCCATTTTTGGGGCAATTATGGGTGCAAAGTTTGGAGCTTCAGCCTATATTTGGATAGTGGTAGGCAGTATCTTTGCAGGTGCTGTGCACGATTATTTGGCGGGTATGCTTTCGCTTCGCAACAATGGCGCCAGCTTGCCCGAACTGATTGGAAAGTATTTAGGATTAACCGTTCAACAGATTACTCGCTTGTTTACCATCGTCTTAATGGTTTTGGTGGGCGTGGTGTTTGTGAGTGGTCCTGCCGGTTTGTTGGAAAAATTAACCGCTATAGATGATTGGTGGTGGATTGGCATAATCTTTAGTTATTACCTTTTGGCGTCCATGTTACCTATCGATAAACTGATAGGTAAGGTATATCCGGTATTTGCGGTAGCCTTACTATTTATGGCAGTGGGTATTTTTACTGTGCTGATGATTCAACAACCCGCAATCCCGGAACTGACGGATGGATTAAGCAATATGCATCCCAATGCGGCAGATACCCCTATCTTCCCAATGTTGTTTATTAGCATTGCTTGTGGCGCGATATCGGGTTTTCATGCTACTCAATCGCCCTTAATGGCACGTTGTATGACCAACGAAAAGCAAGGCCGTCCTATTTTTTACGGGGCAATGATTGTAGAAGGAATCGTGGCGCTTATTTGGGCGGCGGCTGCCAATGTATTCTTTTATGAAAACGGCATGAGCGAAAACAATGCGGCTGTTATTGTCAATAATATTTCGACCGAGTGGTTGGGTGTGGCAGGAGGAGTGTTAGCCATCTTGGGCGTGGTATTTGCTCCTATTACATCGGGCGATACTGCTTTCCGCTCAGCAAGGTTGATTGTGGCAGATATATTTCAATACGATCAAAAACCCATTAAAAATCGCTTACTTATTTGCGTTCCCTTGTTTTTGGCTGCTGCCACTATCCTTTTGTACAGCTTAAACGATGTGGAAGGATTTAATATTATATGGCGTTACTTTGCGTGGGCCAATCAAACCTTAGCCGTAATTACCTTATGGGCATTGAGTGTGTGGCTGATGCGTACACGCCGCAGATGGCATTGGGTTACCTTGATTCCTGCCCTGTTTATGACAGTGGTCGTGAGCTTGTATATTTTAATCGCATCCGAAGGATTTGCTTTTGACTATCAGCCATCGTTGTGCGTGTCTATACTTTTTGCATTTGTACTACTATTATTATTTTACTATAAAGAACTAAGAAGAAGATGAGCAACTTAACCTATAAACAGCCTCATGTAGCCAATCAGTTGGACGAGGCACAAGTAAAAGAGGCGTTCCAATTTTGCGAGGCCTACAAACGTTTTTTGGACAATGCCAAAACCGAACGAAGAGCTGTTGATGAAACCATTAAGATGGCTCAGGCCGCAGGCTTTAAACCCTTTTCGTGGGGAATGTCTTTGCAGGCAGGCGATAAGATTTACTATCAAAACCGCAACAAATCCATTATTCTTGCTGTTATAGGTAGTGCCCCAATTAGTGAAGGTGTACGTATTTTGGCTGCGCATATTGATGCTTGTCGTTTGGATTTGAAACAAAATCCTTTGTACGAACGAGACGAATTGGCCTATTTCAAAACGCACTACTATGGTGGAATCAAAAAATACCAATGGGTAAGTATGCCACTTGCGTTGCATGGTGTGGTCTTTTTGGCAGATGGAACCAAAAAGGATGTCTGTATCGGCGAAGACGATAACGATCCTGTTTTGTACATTACCGATTTGTTGCCTCACTTGGCACAAGATCAAATGAAACGTACTGCCCCCGAATTGATAAAAGGAGAGGAGCTAAACTTATTGATAGGCTCTCTTCCTGCATCTGACGAAACCGATGCAAAGTGTCTGGTAAAAGAACAAATTTTACAATTGTTGCATCAAAAATATGGCATAACAGAAAAAGATTTTCGTTCGGCAGAACTTTCGGCAGTACCTGCCATGAAAGCCAAAGATGTTGGTCTGGATCGTAGCCTTATTGGTGCGTATGGACACGATGATAGAGTCTGTGCATATACGGCATTAAAAGCTATCTTAGAATTGGAACATCCAACCCATACCGCTCTTACTGTATTGGCAGATAAAGAAGAAATAGGCAGCTGTGGTAATACAGGTTTGGAGTCGTCGTTTATGACCTATTTTATTGAAGATATCGCCGAAACGTTGGGCAGCAAAGCGCGCATTGTATTGTCTGCCTCCAAGTGTTTGTCTGCCGATGTAAATTCGGCGTACGATCCTACTTTCTCGGATGTATTTGAAGCACAAAATGCCTCCTTCTGCAACCGTGGTGTGGTGGTAACAAAATTTACGGGGGCGCGTGGTAAATCGGGCTCTTCTGATGCGCATGCCGAGTTTATTGCAGAGGTGCATCATTTGTTAGATGCCAATAAGGTGGTTTGGCAAACCGGTGAGTTAGGCCGTGTCGATTTAGGAGGTGGTGGTACGGTAGCCGCTTATATAGCTAACCTGAATGTAGATGTGGTGGATGTGGGTGTGCCTGTGCTATCCATGCACGCTCCTTACGAAGTGGTGGCAAAATTGGATGTTTACATGACCTACAAAGCCTTCGAAGCCTTTATAAAGTAATTGTAAAGAATATTTTGCAGGGCGATAAAATAGAACAGATTTGGCAATATGAGAATAGGAATCATAGTGGCAATGGACAAGGAGTTTGAATTGCTCCAAGGTATGCACTTGCCACAGCACGAAGTATTTTTGGTAAAAAGCGGCATTGGCAAAGTAAATGCAGCTATAGCTGCGATCAACCTAATCAACCAGCATCATCCCGATTTAGTAATTAACAGTGGGGTGGCAGGTGGTATCGATACTTGTCTTACTATAGCCGATTTGGTCATTGGGACACAAACTTGTTACCATGATTTTTATGCAGGCGATGTGTCCGATCATCTTAAAGAATTGGGCTTTGATCAATTTATAGCTGCAGATAACCATGTCGTGCAAGTGGCCAAGCAGATAACCGCTGGCAGGGACGATGTAAAATTTGGATTGGGTTGTACAGGCGACCAATTTATTACCACCAAAGAAGCGTTGTTTCAGATAAAGAATAAGTTCGCTGAGGCATTGTTTGTGGATATGGAATCCAACGCCATAGCGCACGTATGCGCAAAAATGCAAGTACCTTTTGTTGCGTTGCGTATTATAAGCGATACTCCATGGGTAGATAACCATGCCGAACAATATGCTACTTTCTGGAGCGATGCCCCCAAAAAGAATTTCGAATTAGTAAAAACCATTTTAGAGTCCTTATAGTATGCATGTTTTTTATGCTCCCGATATAGAAAAAACGGCCGTATTGCCCGAAGAAGAATCGCATCATGCTATCAGGGTGTTGCGTTTGGATGTGGGGGCATCTATTCAAATCATGGATGGTAATGGTGGTGTGTTTGTGGGTACGATTGCCGTTGCAGATGCCAAACGCTGTTTGATCAATGCTTTGCAAGCACAAACCATCACATACCGCCGTCCTTACTACTTACATGTTGCCATCGCTCCTACTAAAAACATGGATCGTTTGGAGTGGTTCTTTGAAAAGGCAGCCGAAATAGGTATAGACGAAATATCGCCCATTTATTGTCGCTATTCGGAACGCAAAAACCTTAAAACAGAACGTCTGCATCGTATCTTGGTTTCGGCCATGAAACAATCTATACAACCAACATTAACGCTATTAAACGAGCCTACTACCTTTAAAGAATGGATAAAAAATGCCGATGCCGACCAAAAGTTTATTGCTCATTGCCATGATACAGACAAAAAGTTTTTAGCGTCGCAAATTGAGCCGGGTAAAAAAGTATTGGTAATGATTGGTCCCGAAGGCGATTTTAGCCCAGAAGAGGTAGAAATGGCTTTGCAGGCAGGTTTTGTGCCGGTCAGTTTGGGAGAGAGTCGTTTGCGTGTAGAAACCGCTGCGTTGGTGGCATGTCATACTGTTTCTTTGATAAACGACTTGCCACGTTGTAAATAACTATTGTAGTCGTAACCCCCAGCAGGTAAAAAGTTTCATTAAATTGCCATTGCTCTCATTCATGGCGCGTGCCTTTTCGCGGGGAGTGCGAGGTTGTACCTTTCCCGCTACTTCTTTTAGCTCAATGCAAATGTAATCGTTGTTTACGGCATTTCTTAGATAGGTAGTAAGATGCTCTTGTAGCACTTGCATCTTGTTTAACACCACACTGTTGTCAATATTGACAGTAAGGAGGTGGTTGTCGCATTGGGGTGCTTTGCCAAATAAAAAATGCAAATCGGGTTTCTCGGGTATGGTATTGACAAAACGATACCATGCCTCTTCTAACTGGGCTGGCGTATAGGCCTCGTTGCGTTTTTCTTTGTTTTCTTGGGCAGATTTTTGGGCAAGATGGCTATTTCTGTGAATAGAACCAAATAGTTTGCCAATTTTCTCCTTGTTATTGTTGATACGGGTGGGAGAAGATATAGGTTGTTGCGCAACTTCTTCTGTTTTTTTTATGATAGGAATAGCGGGCGATGTAGTTGGCGCAACGACAATAGGTTTCTCAGCCGAAGTTAATGGTAGTAGTGCGCGTTTTACCCTGCGTTTTAATCTACTTTTTTTTTTTTGATCAGTGCTTTGACACAATCGAATCAACATTAGCTCAACCAACAACCGTTTGTTTTTACTTTGTTTGTATTCTAACTCGGTTTGATTGGTTTCTTCCATACAGTCCAACAGAAAATCGGCAGGGCATTGCTCTGCTTGCTCAATGTATCGTTGTCTAATGCCGGCACCTACCTCCAATAGTTTAGCTGTGGCAGGGTCTTTACATACCAATAG
>JAFVZF010000066.1 GCA_017508305.1 Paludibacteraceae bacterium
AATCAGAATTCGTTCCATCAAATCTCCAATCTGTTGAATTGCCATTGGTCATCTGCGAATAACCAGATAGTTTTTTTTCTTTACCATTATCTTTATTGTCTTTAATAAAGAAATAATAATCGCCAGTAGAAGATAAGTTTACAGTACATGATCCACTGGAGATGTCGTGATAAGTTTTTCCTTCTCCACTTTTCCAGATTATTAATTCATTGTCCCATGCCCACGCACTACTGCTTACGCCTAATAGAACGCAGAGTAAGGCAAACACTCGTAGGGCACTGCTAAAGGCCCTACTCATAATTGTTTTGTTATAAAATTTTTTCATATCGTGTATTTTTTATTTTATTCTTACTAAGGTTCTAATTATTGAGGACAATCTTCGTTAGGCTCGTCTTTTAGGATAATGGTAGCAGTAGCTGGAGTTACCTCGCTGTTACCACAAACCGTTGTTCCGTCTGCTACGTTAAGAGTTGCCTTGATACCATAGGTAATATCGGCACGTTCGTCTACTACCTTTTCGTCGCCTATACCCCATTTGTCAGGACGAGGTACGTTAATTTTAAAGGTGTCGTCTGTTTTGTTGATAATAACACCGCTTTGTTTGTCTAATTCGCCATCGGTATAGGTAATGGTGTAATCATAGCTTGATGTGTTAACAACTTGCAAGGTAATGGGTTCCCAAGGAGTGGTAGTAACCTGTTGTGGTACAAAAGATATGCTAAGTGGAGAACCTTCCATATTGTTAATGATGGTTCCTAATCTTGTCCTACGGTCGCTCGCACCCTGTGTCCAATTATACATTGTAACTTTTGAGTTATGGAATCCCAAATCTTGATAACCCGTTGTGCCATCAAAGCAACCGCTACCGGTTCCACAATCAATGGTAGTACGAGACTTATTACTATATGAATTATTACCCCAGAAATCATAAAATTCGCGATATAGAGGTGTTCCACTATGGATGGTGGTACTTCCCCATTGGTGCTGGTTGTCTAACTCTGCAAGATAAACATCCAACTTGTTTTTCAGTTCTTCTTTTGTCAACGCTCCGCCTGCAGCCGTATGCAATGCCCAACGTTCTTTTAACACTGCAATAAAGCAAGGGTCGTTTAGCAGGTAGCCTTCAAATTGCGCACCATCTTTAGCTTCTGTACCACGTCCACCCACATATTTGCCGGTAAACCAGAAAGGAGCTGCGCAGCCTTCTTCGTAAATTTTATCATTCTCAATAAGCAATCCTTCGGTAGAGTTACAACCATAGTCTGCACATAGATTAGCACATTGGTTGTTAAAACTTAACTCTTGGTCCCAAAGCGGACGTGCCTCAATTTTACCACCATCGTACACAAACAAACAGCTGGCACGGTATGCATCCATATTTTTGGCATATTCGCTAATAATAAACCAATCTGCCCAACTGGTGTAATCGATTATTTTTTGTACCTCGGCGTAATTGCCTGCTTTTAGGTTTGATTCAAAGTTGTTGAATAAGGTTTTAATGTCGTTTACAGTTTTAGCCCACATACCCGGGTTGTCTTCTTCGACATCTTCCATTTCGGGGTATTCAATCTCAAAACGTTGATCGATGTAGGTGTCATAGGTTTTCATACCATTGCCACTTTCGCCATCGTAACCCGAGTAGAGCGATTTAAAGGTTTTTTTGTCGCCATCGGCTTCGTAGCGGTCTGCCAAATCGGTTTTATCAAATTTTACAATAAAGCCGTTTTCGGTCTCAATATTAACACGACCTTCGTTCTTTGTTACCTTATCCATCATTACGTAAACACCGTTATATTCTCCATCTACGTAAAGTTCTACGTAACGGCTGTTTACGCTCCAACCGCCCGTCATATCCCTAAAGGTGTCAAACATAAGGCGGTTACGCATCAACGATGGGTCGGCTGCCGCAGCATAAAGTACCCAATCTTTGTCTTTGGCGGTGCCAATGCCAAGCATGTTCATTTTTTCGGTTTTTACATAGTCTAAGCGTCCTTTGTCTTCTACGCAATTGTCTTTACCGGGGCAGAAAGCGTACGATTTCTTTAAGAAGTTTAGCGACGAAGAACCACGGTAATTCATACGTGCTTTGCGGTCGTACACCATGGTGTTACCATCGTAAATTTTTACATCCACCGATACTTTTTCTTTCATCTTATCGGCATTCTTAGAAGGAGTACCCCCAAAGTTGTTTACAGGGAATCCTACGCCATTGGTATTGACAATAATTACAGGAAGTGTAGAAGTTAGACGACTAAATGTGCCCGTTACCTGTTTTGCTTCGGATGTAAGAGACGAACCATCCGTATAGGTAACTTTACAACGATACCATCCGTCAGTAGCGGGTCGGATGTTATTGGTTGTACCTGCATCGCCACTATAAAGGGTACCGCTATTGGTTACACTTGCAGAATATGGATTATAAGCGCCATTTTGGGTACTGGAAGATTCCCATTGATAAGCGTCAATTTCTTTGCCCGAGCAATCGGTTACATAAAGGGCAGCAAATTGGTTAGCACCAAGAGTGGTAGAACCAGAGGCGTAAACTCTAGGACCACCATTGCCATTTACGTTGAATGTTACTGTATTGGATTGACATCCGCCTGTACCTACTACGTATACGGTATAAATACCAGCCTGATCTACTTCAATGCTATTTGATGTTTTGCCTGCTATAACCTCGCCACCTTTAGCCCACC
>JAFVZF010000067.1 GCA_017508305.1 Paludibacteraceae bacterium
GGGTCGTACCTCGGAATTGGAAATGCCAGAAACGGCTAATGTGTTGCAATATTTTACACAGGATGGTACTAAGGTTTCTGTTCGTCCTTCGGGAACAGAACCTAAGATTAAATTCTATATAGAAGTGAAATTGCCTTTGGCAAGTGCAGCAGAATACGAGGCTGTGAATATGGCAGCAGAAGAAAAAGTATTAGCCGTAAAAAAATCGTTGGGCTTGGAGTAAAAATCTCACTATTATAAAGAAACCCCGAATGCAACTGCATTCGGGGTTTCTTTATGTGGAATCTAACAAGAACCTACTTTTTATCAATGTCTTTTTTTGTGACAAATATGTGTATAAAAGCGCCTGCTACAATAATGATGGCTCCAATAGCCAATGTAAGATTTGATTCAAAATCAGCTAATGCAGGCACAATCAATGCAAGTGCACCCAAAAGAACGATGATAATTCCTAAATTTTTCATATTGTGTAGTATTTAATTATTTTCTCTCTGCAAAAGAAACATTTTTTTTTCTGATAACAAAATAAATGGGGCGAAAAACCTTGCCGAAGGTGGGTTTTACGCTAATTCTTCTACCAATTCTTCTTCTATATCTTGCTCGATACGCAGATTTTGAATGATAAAGTTTTGTCTGTCTTGGGTATTTTCTCCCATGTAGAAACGAAGCAAGCTGGATAGCGCATCTTCTTTGTGTAGATGTACTTGATCCAATCGCATGTCTTTGCCAATAAAGTGCTTGAACTCATCTGGCGAAATTTCGCCCAAACCTTTAAATCGGGTAATTTCGGCTTTTGTTCCTAATTTGTTGATGGCATTGATGCGTTCTTCGTCTGTGTAGCAGTAAAAAGTCTCCTTTTTGTCGCGAACACGAAACAAGGGGGTCTGCAGAATGTATACATGCCCTGATTTGACTAACTCCGGATAAAATTGTAGGAAGAAGTTCATGAGTAGCAAGCGAATGTGCATGCCATCGTCATCGGCATCGGTTGCCACAATTACCTTGTTGTAACGTAAATCTTCCAGCCCATTTTCGATGTTTAGTGCAGCTTGAAGTAGGTTAAATTCTTCGTTTTTAAAGGTTTCGCCTTTGTTCATGCCAAAACAATTGAGCGGTTTGCCTCGTAGGCTAAATACGGCTTGGGTGTTTACGTCGCGGCTTTTGGTAATGGAACCACTGGCAGAGTCGCCCTCTGTGATAAAGATGCAACTTTCTGATTGTCTATCGCCTTTTGTATCGTTAAAATGTATGCGACAATCGCGAAGTTTGCGGTTGTGCATGTTTACTTTCTTGGCACGTTCGCGCTCTTGCTTGGTAACGTTGGCTACTGCTTTTCGTTCTCTTTCGGTGTCCTGAATTTTTTTGAGCAACACCTCTGTCATGTCAGGGTTTTTATGCAAGTAGTTGTCCAACTCTTTTTTGAGGAAATCACCCACATATTTATTGACACTCATGCCCGAAAATGGATAGGGATTTCCGTCTTTATCGTGATCGGGAGCCATGTTGGTAGAACCCAATTTTATCTTGGTTTGGCTTTCGAAGGTGGGTTCTATAACATTGATCGATATGGTGGCAACGATACCGCCCCGTATGTCCTGTAGCTCAAAATTTTTGCCAAAAAAGTCTTTTATTGTTCGGGCAATATGCTCCTTTAGTGCGGCCTGATGTGTGCCACCTTGCGTGGTATGTTGTCCGTTTACAAAAGAGTAGTACTCTTCGCCATATTGGTCGCTATGGGTAAAGGCTACTTCTATGTCTTCTCCTTTTAGGTGTACGATGGGGTACAGAATCTCGCCTGTACATTTTTCGTTGAGAAGGTCGAATAAACCGTTTTTGGAAACAATTTTTTGACCGTTATAGTTAAGAACGAGTCCTTGGTTTAGGTAACTGTAATTTCGCAGCATGGTTTCGATGTAGTCGCCACGGTAGTTGTAGTTGCCAAAGAGATTGGGACTTGTATCGGGTGTGAATTGAATAAAAGTACCGTTTTTTTCGGTGGTGGGTTCCAAATCGTATTCTTTGACTAATTTACCTTCTTTAAAGTCGGCTCTTTTTGCCATGCCGTCTCGGTACGAAATAGCTGTAAACGAAGACGAAAGTGCATTTACTGCTTTTGTGCCAACCCCATTTAATCCTACCGATTTCTGAAAGGATTTAGTATCGTATTTGGCACCGGTATTCATGATAGAAACGCAATCGACCAATTTTCCTTGTGGAATGCCCCGACCGTAATCTCGTACGGAAACGGTGCGTTCGTGGATGTTGATTTCGATGACATTTCCGCACTTCATTCTAAATTCGTCGATAGAGTTGTCTACTACCTCCTTTAGTAGCACGTATATGCCATCGTCTGCCGATGAACCATCTCCTAATTTTCCGATGTACATACCGGGTCGCAAGCGAACGTGCTCCAATCCTTCTAATGTAATGACATTCTCGTCTGTATAGGTTGATGCGTTGGAAGAAGTGTTTAAGGTAAGTTCGTCCATAGTATTTGATTTGTTAGCGAAGATAGTAAAAAAAAACAGCCAAACCAAATTGGTTCGGCTGTTTTCGATTATAGAGTGATTGAATATTATTCAGCGTCTTTTTTGCTGGCTTTTTTGGTTTTAGCTTCGCTTTTTGCTAGCTCTTCTTTTAGAGCAGCCAAACCTTCAAGGTCACCTAAAGTAGTTTTTTCGATAGCTGGCATTTCTTCTTTTTTAGCCGATTTTTTAGCAGCTTTTTTGGGTTCTGCTGGTTCGGCAGCTTTTTGTTCGTCTTCGAACACGCGGCTGTGTGAAAGAATAATGCGTTTAGCTTCTTTGTTGAATTCGATTACTTTGAACGAAAGGGTTTCACCTTGTGCAGCATTGCTTCCGTCTTCTTTTACCAAGTGTTTAGGAGTAGCAAAACCTTCTACGCCATGTTCAAGTGTGATAACAGCGCCTTTGTCCATCAATTCGGCGATTGTGCCTTGGTGAATAGAATCAACGGTAAAGATGGTTTCGTAAACATCCCATGGGTTTTCTTCCAATTGTTTGTGACCCAAGCTTAAACGACGATTTTCTTTGTCGATTTCCAATACTTGGATTTCGATTTCGGCACCCAATCGAGTAAATTCTGATGGGTGTTTGATTTTCTTGGTCCAAGAAAGGTCTGAAATGTGGATAAGACCATCAACGCCTTCTTCTAATTCAACAAATACACCAAAGTTGGTAAAGTTGCGAACTTTTGCAGTGTGTTTGCTGCCAACTGGGTATTTAGCATCGATGTTCAACCATGGATCTTCTTTTAATTGTTTGATGCCCAACGACATTTTGCGTTCTTCGCGGTCCAAGGTAAGGATAACAGCTTCTACCTTATCGCCTACTTTAACGAAATCTTGTGCAGAACGTAGGTGTTGCGACCAGCTCATTTCTGATACGTGGATTAGACCTTCGACACCGGTAGCGATTTCTACGAATGCACCATAGTCGGCTACGACTACTACTTTGCCTTCTACTTTGTCGCCAACTTTCAAGTCGGGGTTAAGTGCTTCCCATGGGTGAGGAGTAAGTTGTTTCAAGCCCAAAGCGATGCGTTTCTTTTCGTCGTCGAAATCAAGGATAACAACGTTTAGTTTTTGATCCAATTGAAGGATTTCTTCAGGATGCGAGATGCGACCCCAAGAAAGATCTGTGATGTGGATCAAACCGTCTACGCCACCCAAGTCGATGAATACACCGTAAGAGGTGATGTTTTTGACGGTACCTTCCAAGATTTGACCTTTTTCCAATTTGCCGATGATTTCTTTCTTTTGTTGTTCCAATTCGGCTTCGATAAGGGCTTTGTGAGATACCACCACGTTTTTGAATTCTTGGTTGATTTTAACCACTTTGAATTCCATGGTTTTGTTTACAAATACGTCGTAGTCGCGGATAGGTTTAACGTCGATTTGAGAACCGGGCAAGAATGCTTCGATGCCAAATACGTCAACAATCATACCGCCTTTAGTACGGCATTTGATAAAGCCTTTGATGATTTCGTCATTGTTAAGAGCTTCGTTAACACGTTCCCAAGATTGAGCGCTACGAGCTTTTTTGTGCGAAAGTACCAATTGGCCTTTTTTATCTTCTTGCGATTCGATGTAAACTTCTACTTTGTCGCCTACTTTTAATTCGGGGTTGTAGCGGAATTCGTTCATAGAAACGATACCATCCGATTTGTAGCCGATGTTTACAACTACTTCGCGTTTGTTCATTGCGATTACAGTTCCTTCAACCACTTCGTTTGCATTGACTTGATTCAATGTTTGGTTGTAGGCTTTTGCTTGGTCTTCTTTGCTGACCTCGGCGTTTACAACGCCGTTTTCGAATGCATCCCAATCAAAATTGTCAAGAGGCATTGTTTGTTTTTTTAAATCTGCCATAATGTTTTGTGTGTTAAATAATTAGTTGTTAGACTTTATGTATAAAAATCAAGGTGCAAAGGTAAGGAAAATAAATGAGAAAAGGCAAAAATAAGCAGAGAAAATTGCGCTTTTCTTTGAAGAATGGATGCGGATGGCTTAGGAGGGGCTTATTTCTTGTTTGGCTGGTGGTCGCAATGGTTGCGGCTGTGGCAACCATCGCAACCGCATCCACACCCTTTGTTGGGATGTTGTATGCGGTAGATTATCTTGTAAATGCAGTAGCCGGCGGCTATGCAGATAATGCCGATGGTAATGACGAGTTGTATATCCATTAGAGTAAACTTCCTATTTGGTATACGAGTAGGGCCAATAGGTAGGCGGTAAGGGTGGTATGAACGATAGAGAACAGTGCCCATTTCCATGAACCCGACTCGTTTTTAATGGCAATAATCGATGCAATACAAGGACAACTTAGCAGAATAAACAGTAAAAATGCCCAAATAGCAGGGGTGGTGTAAACGGCACTTCCATCTGCATATTTATCTGCCAAGAGTTGTTTTTTTAGCGGTATAAGGTCGTTCTGCTCTTGGTCTGAGTCGATGTATAGAACGTTTAATGTGCTTACAACTAACTCTTTGGCAGGTAATCCGGTAAGTACGCTGACTCCCATCTTCCAATTAAAACCAAGGGGGGCAATAATGGGTTCGATACTCTTTCCCAATTGACCAATGTAGCTGTGTTCTAACTGCTCGCTATGAGTAGGTTGTTGGTGGCTGGATAGGGGAAAATAACCCAATGCCCAAACAATAATCGAGGCAAAAAGGATGAATGTACCCATCTTTTTGAGGTATTCGACCGATTTTTCCCACATGTGATGTACAATAGAGCGTATGGTGGGAATGCGATAGGGTGGCAACTCCATTACAAAGGGGACGTCGTTTTCTTTGATGATAAATTTGCGCAATAGTCGGGCACTGATAATGGCAACGATAATGCCAATGATGTACAATCCCATGGTGACCCATGCAGCGTGTTGTGGAAAGAAAATAGCTGCAAACAGAATGTATACTGGTAGTCGGGCACTGCACGACATAAAGGGGATGATCAGCATGGTTACCAATCGATTGGATTGACTCTCTAAGGTTCGAGTTGCCATAATAGCAGGTACGTTGCAACCAAATCCCATAATCATAGGAACAAACGATTTGCCATGAAGCCCCATTTTGTGCATGATTTTATCCATAATGAAAGCGGCACGAGATAGGTAACCCACATCTTCTAACATGGAAATAAAAAAGTACAAAATAAGGATATTAGGCAAAAAGACGATAACTCCACCTACGCCACTGATGATACCGTCGCATATCATATCGGTAAGTGGTCCGGGAGGTAATATATCGGCAATAAGCACATTTAACGCTTCTACTCCTTGCTCAATCCACTCTTGTGGGTAGGCACCCAAAGTAAAGGTGCATTCAAACATAATCCACATAAAGAGCAAAAAGATGGGATAGCCTAACCATCTGTGTGTTACAACCTTATCGAGCATGCGGGTAAACTGCATGGTGTCTTTTTCGCTATCGTGAAAGGTTTCGGTAAGTGCCCCCTCGATAAACCCGTATTTGGCATTGATAACGGCCGATTCGCAGTCGGTGCTCAGCTCTTTTTCAATGTGTGATTTTACCCTCTGATAGTACGCCATGATGTCGCTTGCATTGCTTAAGCGTTGGATATAGCGGATGGCATCACTATCGTTTTCTAATAGCTTGATGGCAAAGAATCGACCCGATATGCCGCTTTGGTAGTTATCTGCTTGTTTGATGAGTGTATTGATGTGGTCGATAGCCATTTGTAAATCGCCACCATGGTTGATGTGTATGTGTCGGGATACGGGATGACGCCCTTCGTACACTTCGATGGCTTGTTTGAATAGTTCTTCTTGGCCGACAAGTTGGCTGTTCTTATTGGCGATGGTAGGTACAATAGGTACACCTATCATCGATGCTAATGCTTCGTGGTGAAAAATATGTCCGCCTTTTTGCAACTCGTCGTACATGTTTAATGCAATAATCATGGGCACATCCATGTCGATGAGTTGGGTGGTAAGGTATAGGTTGCGTTCTAAATTAGAGGCAGAGACAACGTTGATAATAATATCTGGCATTCTCTCTGTAATGTGTTTGCGAACAAAAATCTCGTCGGGACTGTAAGCGGATAGGGAGTAGGTACCCGGTAAGTCAAAGATATGAAACTGATAGCCATCTTGGCTATAGTAACCTTCTTTGGCATCGACGGTGACACCGCTGTAATTTCCTACGTGTTGGTGCTGTCCGGTGATGAGGTTGAAAAGAGACGTTTTGCCGGCATTGGGGTTGCCGATAAGCGCAATGTTGATATGCTTTTCGCGTTTTTGCGCAGAGCGTGTCCAACTATCTTCGACAATGCCGTAGTATTCGTTTTGCGTGTTTGGGCTTTCGTGTGCCTCGTCTTGTGTAACAATTTCTATGAGCTGTGCTTCGTTGCGACGGAGCGAAACCTCGTAATCCATAATTTTGTATTGGATGGGGTCGCGCAAAGGAGCATTTGCCAACACCTCAACACGTTTGCCTTTGACAAAACCCATTTCGATGATGCGCTTGCGAAATTTTCCTGTACCTAATACTTTTACGATAATTCCGCTTTTGCCGGTGGTTAAATCTGCTAATCTCATAGATGCTACAAAGATAGTTTTTTTTTATTAGAGCGATTCTCTTTTAAGGAGGTATTTTGCTATGGATAGAGGCTGAACCAATGGATTCAGCCTCTTCTTTAACATTAACTAAAACTATAAATAATACAAATTACATTTGGTTACAACTTGAGGTTGAGTCCGATAAAGAAAGTGCGCGGAAGTGTTGGACCGTAAATATACCCCGAATCGCGGTTGATACCTTGGTCAAAATCGGTTTGAAAACTATTAAGTACATTTTTAACACCGGCATTTACTTGCAATGTGTATAGCTTGTACAAAGGGATGTCGTACGAAAGTTTGGCGCCTAAGTCCCAAAAAGAGGGAGTGATGACCTCTTCGTCTTCTGCGATGTATCCTGCGGCATGTTGTACCAACATGCTGCCGGTAGCTTTGCCGTTGATGGTGATATTAAATCCTTTAAAGGGGGTAACGGTTGCCAATGCGTATCCGTAATGGTCGGGTGTGCGGAACATGCGTGTTTGTGGGGCGATGTTCGGATTTTCAGACCATGTAACAGGATCAATGTATTTGCTTTTTTGGAAGGTATATCCAATCTGGAAGGTAAATAAATTGCGGTATGCTACTTTCGCTTCTACGTTTAATCCACCCACGTAAGCACCTGATGAGTTGGTACGCATACGAATAAGGTTGCCCATGGCATCATGCCCCACATCCACTAAGGTAAATACGTCATTGATGCGGGTAAAGAATCCTTCTAACGTCAGGTTGGTTTCCCAAGCTCCAAAACTTTTATATATGTCGCTAGATAGGCTGACGCTGTGCGAGTATTCCGGTCGTAAGTTGGGATCGAGCTCAATAAGGCTGACTTCGCCTCCAACCGCTCCGATATGCAAGTCTTCGTCGTATGCTTGTGGAGCTCTGTAACCGCTTGCGTAGGTGGCGCGTAGTACCACTTCGGGTATCGGCGTATAGCGAACGCTGGCACGTGGGGAACATACTACTTGTTGCATGAGGCTATGTTTATCTAAACGTGCACCAATGAGTACACTAAGCGATTTGTTTTTCCATTCGTTTTGAAGGTAGCCTCCAATAATGCCAACTTCTTGGCGCATGTCTCGATTATAACCCAGCATTTGGTCATGCAGGTTGTCGTAAGTGTATTCGATACCGGCACTTACATCGGCAGGTAACACGGTGTTTTGCATCCACGAAAAACGGTATTGTCCTCCTGCTACAGCAGTAATGTCGGTCGTGTTGCCATAGGCGTTCGGATTTTTATCGGTTCCGTAGTAGCTACTACGGTTAATGTATTGTGCTGACGTATATAGCGAAAAATAGTGACGTTTGTTGGGTGAGGTCCAATCGAATTGCAAACTTCCAGTATCAATGTTGTGTTCGGTTTGCTCGGTAATATTGGTTTGGTCGGGTGGAAGGTTTAATTGATCGCCCCCTCTTCTAAATTCATACATGTGATGGTATTCGGCTATGATTTTAGAATACAGACCAGTTTTAAAATAGCTACGCATACCAATGGTGGCATTGTTCAGTTGGCATAATTCAGAGTAGCCATCGCCATCGGCGTCGTAGGCATCGCGACTGTGGTGGGTGCCAAATATCGATACGCCAATTTTGGAGTCGGATGTTACATATGTGCCATTTAAATTTGTGTTGTGATCCCATGCTTTCCCCCCTACGATGCTGGTGGTATGGCTGAGGTCGAGCGAGTTGTGCTTGGGCTCTTTGGTAATGATATTTACCACGCCGGCTACCGCGTTGCCGCCGAATAAAGCCGAGCCTCCTCCACGAATCACCTCAATGCGATCGACCATACCGGTGGGAATTTGTTCCAACCCATACACCGATGCCAAGGAAGAGAAAATGGGACGACTGTCCATAAGAATCTGGGTGTATTGTCCCTCTAAACCATTGATACGCAAGGAAGGCGCCCCGCAGTTTTGGCAGGTTTCTTCCAATCGAAGACCTGTTTGATAATCCAATACTTGTCCGATGTTTTCGGCTCCCAATTGTTCAATTAAAATGGGGGACACCACATTGACCATACTGGCCGTTTCTTTTTGTTTGGTCTCGTATTTATTGCCGGAAACTACCACGTGGTTAAGCATAATGCCTTCTTCTTTTAGTTCAGGGCGAAGTTGGTATGTACTATCGGCTTTAATATCAAGGCTGTACTCGATCGATTCGTATCCTAAAAGATCAAAACGAACCTTCGTTTTTCCTTCGGGTATATTGGTAATGTAAAAGTGCCCTGAAGCGTCGGTGAGTCCACCAATACCTTTATCCACCAAAGTGACGTACACATACGGAAGGTGTTCGCCTGTTTGTGCGTCGCGCACGTCACCGGTAAGATGGGCATCGCTCAACGCTTGCTTGGTAGCTATGGGGCTAATGTCGTGTGCATGATGGTGGCCTTGATGATCATGATTGTGGGCATAACCCACCTGATAGCATCCTATAAAGGCTGCTAAAAGTAGTAGATAAAAATTTTTCATAAAGTTTAGGGTTGTGTTAGCTGAATAAGGTTGTTTTGCAAGGCATAGATGGTTAAACCTGCCAATGATTTAATGCCAATCTTTTGGGTAATGTTTTTGCGATGCGAAATAACGGTATGCGTGCTGATGTGCAGCTTGTCGGCAACTTCTTTGTTGGAAAATCCCTCTAAAAGCAGACGAAGTACGGCTATTTCTCTTTCTGAAAGATTGGCGTTTTTTTTGTCTTCTATTTGAACGTTGTTATTTGGAAGTGCATTGAGCTCGTTAGCTTCAAATTTTTCGACCAACGGAATGAGCAAATGATCTTCGATTTGCGAGTGAATGATAAGGTCATGTTCTAAATCGAAAAGACAATTGAGCAACTTGCGACGAAGTTTTTCGTCCTCGTTTATAGGTAGATATTTGACCAATAGCCCTTTTATATCTGCCAAAGCCTCGTCAATGTTGTGGTGTTGTTCTTTGTAATCAATCACGCTGTATGCACTATCGGGTGCTTGGTGTGAGGCTAAAGAAAGCATGTAAGGGAAAACGACATTGTTCTCGTATTCAAAATGCTCGGTAATTTCGTTAATGTAATTTTGAACAAAATTTTCCAAGAGTTTGCTCCCTTGGCTTTGATTCTGTTGCGATAAAATCTGTATGTAATTCTGTAGTTTTGGTATGCGTTCTGTTTGGTAGTAGCGGTGGCTGTTTTGCAGATAACGCACCATAGTTTGCACATCGTTCTCGTTAAAATGAGGAACTTGTGGCAGGGGTTGGTTGTGAAACAAGGAGGCAAAACATAGGTACAAATCGGGATTGATGTGGTTTTCGTCGCATACCTCTTGTACTGTTTTTTCGCCCACTACTAAAGAAATGCCCAAATGCTCTAATAGTAGCACTTGCTTAAAATCACTACTTACGATGGTAGCTATTTTATTATGGCGTTCCAATCTCATAACAATCAAACTTTTGACACTGCAAAAGTACAATGCTTTGAACAATAGCACAATCCCTATTTTTGGGGATTTTTATAAAAAGCCTATTTGACGCCTGTATATTGGCGGTAGATGTTGTTGTATGCTTTACTTTCTAAGTAGACAGATAGCCATTGGTTGATGGAGTCGCACAAAACGGGGGTGTTTGGATTTAGTGCCCAAGAGTAGTTTTGTGTAAAACTAATGGCTGTAGTCATATCTAATTGTTTAAAAATAGCTTGTTTGAGTAATACTCTTGCCACAAATTCGTCCAATACAGCATAGTCGATGTGGTGCTCTACGAGCATTTGTAGCAAATGGGTAGGGGTGGCATTGGGAATCTCTTTGATAATAATCGAGTCGCCGATTTCTTTGGATAGATTTTCTAAGCGTTGTTTATAGAAAGCTCCGGGTAAGATATACACCTCTTTGCCTGCCAATTCCAATTGATTGCGAATAAATGCAACGCTGTCTGTTTTAGTGTTGTCTTTTTTTCGCTGAATAAGCATCTGTCTGCTGGTAAAGACAGGAATGGTATAGCGAATTTTTTGACGCATTGTGTTGTAGATGGGGATGTGCCATGCCAAAAGATCTACCTTGCCGGATAGTAAAGAGTCGATAGCAATGGATAAATTGGGCTCGGAGATAAATTCGACGTGTTCGATGCCATGATCTTGTGCAAATTGTCGAATCATAAGCGCTTGTAGTCCGGCAATGCTGTCTATGTCCACTATTTGGTAGCTCATGGCATTAGGTTCTACAATTACACGCAGGGTATTGTCGCGTTTGATGCGTTTGTAGTCGGTGTATGTTTGGCTGTACGTTTGTGCAAATACGACAAACGACACTATGATAAGCGCAATTATGATGCAACCACCGCCAATGAACAAGTGCTTGCGTCGTGCCATTTTTTTGTCGATTTCGTTCATAAGCATTAGTCGTAAAAGTTCCACGAAAGTCCACATTTGAACATCCCCGGATTGAGTGGATAATGGGGAACTGAAAAATAGGTTGCAGGCATAAATGCTTGCGAAAAATTATAATACATGGCAAAAAACCTGAATTGTTTAAGATGCAGGTTGATGTATGCATTCATCAAAGGATAGTTGCCTACCAATGTGGTGTTTTGTAGGTGAAATTGTCCCGTAGCTGGCATGTACGCATTGGCATAGTAGGCAGTGTTGTAGCGACAATCAACACCAACTTGTACGGTTAAATGTTTGAATATCTTAGTCTTTAAATAGAAATTACTATAGGCAGACACAAGAGGCAAAGGCAAGATGTCGGGATGCGAACTGTATTGTAGCGATACTTGGTTATCCCAATGCAACCACCAAACCGATAAGTTTAATTGCAAATCGGCGCTAATAATTTGAATAAAATGCTCTTTGTCTTGTGTGGGTAATGCTTGGTGGTTAAAATAGATGTAGTTTTTTAATCCTTGCCATCCTGCTCCGATACTAAAGTCGCAGTATTTATAGGGAATGCCGATGCGGCCATACGCACGTGCAGACCATGTGTTGTCAAATTGATTTTCCCAAATAAAGTGATTGGAGTAATAATGCTCCGTAAAATAGCTGGGGTTGGTGCTTTTTATATGACCATCGGCTTTAAGAAACATTCTTAGGGTGCTGTCCTTAGAACTGACTCGCCATGAAGAATTAAAATCGCCGGTAACATCGAACGCCAAGCGTTTGTCTCTGCCTAATAAGAAGACTTTCCCATTGACTCCATACGTGGTATTGCCTTTGCGCTTAAAAAGTTCGCCCCCTACAGCTATCAATGCTTCGGTGTTGTAGGCATAGGTAGAGTCGGCAATCATGCGCATGTTTTGATCCATGTCGATTTCGGCAAATGCACGCACACCAAAAATAGCCCACTTTTGAAACCCTTCGTTAAGGGTAAACGATATAACGTTCTTTAAAAAATGATTGGCTACAGTATCGTTGCTAACAGCATCGGAGTAGTAATTGTGCTCGTAGAAATTTTTGGCGATGCTTTTCTCATAGTACTTTTTTTGGCTGTTCTCGTATTTGATGCTGTAACCAATGGTCATAGCGGGAATGAATGTCTTTTTTTCGGAATCGTTCGGGTCGGTGTTGTAATAGCCAATATGGTACTGCCCATTGCCCCAAAAGTAGAAAGAACGGTAAATGGACCATGCGTTGGACATGTGTACGGGAAGGTTCTGCGGATCGTCCATTTCGCTCAAAAAACGATCGTCGGTTATGCCCCCATTTTCAAAATTTCTAAAGTTGTTGAGTCCGGCAATAAAGTAAATGGCATATTTTTCGTCCCGATAGCTCCCATTAAGGTAGCCGTTTAAATTGTCAGATGATTGCTTGTAGAAAGCTCCCCTGCCATACACATAATCGGCGTATAAGCCAAAGTTGAGTCGTTTGTTGGCATTGATGCTAAAACGGGCGGTTAAATGATCTTCGCCATGATGAGTAAAACCTCCTGTGGCATACGATAAGTTGCTGTAAGGCCGTAGGGTGTTAAAAAAATAGACCCGATTGGTGGCAATGTAATTGTCGTAGTAAGGGTGGCGAAATAAAAAATCGCCGGCAATATCGGGAGCATGCCTATCGGCAAAAATGGCAGATTGACTGGGAAGCCCCATGTTGCCCAACCATTCGGAAGCAATGGTACGGATGTATGCTGGTGTTGAGGTTACCTGAAAACCTTTTGATAAGGTGTCGGGGATAGTTGCCGTCTCGGCTGCAAAATCTTCGTTGATGTGCCACGCCTTGACACCTTCGCCTGCCGTTGGCAACTTTCGAATTTTTGATGGAGTCTCTGATTGGGCATACGCCGATGCGCTGAGTAGCAGTACCCAGCCAATCATTTGTATATAACGCCCAAATCTTTTCATAGATGCCCACAAAGATAGGCATTTTTTGGAAAATCTGCAGTGGTTTTACAAACGCCTCATGAGTTGAGGTACGATGGCTGCCTTCCAAGTGGAAAAATCGCCTGCAATTATGTGCTTGCGCGCCTCTTGGGTAAGCCATACGTAAAACGATAGGTTGTGAATGGAGGCAATTTGCATGCCCAACAGTTCGCCTGTCATGATTAGGTGGCGCAAGTAAGCCTTGCTGTAAGCTGTGTCTACATAGGCCGTACCATCCGGGTCGATAGGCGAAAAATCGTCAGCCCATTTTTTATTGTGCATATTGATGGTGCCTTGTAATGTAAAAAGCATGCCGTTGCGGCCATTACGCGTAGGCATTACACAATCAAACATATCCACTCCTCTTTCTATGCCTTCCAATAAATTGGCAGATGTGCCAACTCCCATTAGGTAGCGAGGCTTATCTTTGGGCAGAATCTCGTTGACAACCTCTATCATTTCGTACATTTTTTCGGTAGGTTCGCCTACTGCTAACCCGCCAATGGCGTTGCCTTCTCGGTTTTGTGAGGCAATAAATTCTGCCGATTGTTTGCGTAAATCAGGATAAACACAGCCTTGCACAATGGGGAAAAAAGTTTGGCTGTATCCATACAATGGCTCGGTTTCGTCAAAACGTTTTAGCCCTCGTTTGAGCCATCGATGGGTCATTTCCATCGATTTTTTAGCGTAATCGTAGGGAGCATCTCCCGGGGTACATTCGTCCAATGCCATGGTAATGTCTGCACCAATAAGTCGTTGAATATCGACAACATTTTCGGGTGTAAACAAGTGTTTGGAACCATCGATGTGCGAACGAAAGGTGACGCCTTCTTCTTTTAATTTCCGGGTTCCCGATAGTGAAAATACTTGAAAACCACCGCTGTCCGTTAAAATGGGCTTGTTCCAACCATTAAAACGGTGCAATCCGCCTGCCTGTTGCAAGATTCCAGTGCCTGGACGTAAGTACAGATGATAGGTATTGCCCAATATGATTTGTGCCTTTACATCTTCTTTGAGCTCGCGTTGGTGTACACCTTTTACCGAACCGACTGTCCCGACTGGCATAAATATAGGCGTTTGTATAGTGCCATGATCGGTGGTGATTAAGCCTGCTCTGGCATTGGTTTTAGGGTCGGTATGTTGTAGTTCAAATTTCATAATCTAACACTTCTTGGCTGATTGTTATCGGGCTGATGGTATTTACTAATTGAGATTGATAGGGCTGTTTTACCTTGATGTAATTTTCTGTAAAGCCGCTCATATAACCATTTTTACGGGTAGCTTCCCATAATACTTGGTACGAACAACCTATTTGACTTTGGTAAAAGGCCTGTTTTTTTTGTTGGGACAAAGCCAATAATCGATGGCTGCGCTCTTTTTTGACAGTAGGCGGTACCTTGTGTGGAATGCGAAGAGCAGCTGTTCCGGCACGTTCGGAATAGCTGAATACGTGCAATTCGCTAACAGGTAAGGACTTGATAAATTGGTAGGACTGTTCAAACAGTTCGTCTCTCTCGCCGCGCATACCAACAATGACATCTACTCCAATAAAAGCATGGGGCATCTTTTCCTTGATTAGATGGACTTTGTGTGCAAATAGGGCAGTGTCGTATCGGCGGTGCATGAGGCGTAAAACCTCGTCGCTACCAGCCTGTAAAGGAATATGAAAGTGAGGAGCAAAACGTTTGCTTGATGCTACAAAATCGATGATTTCATCGAGTAGTAAATTGGGCTCGATAGACGAAATACGAAAGCGTTCTATGCCTTCTACTTGGTCTAATGCGTGTAATAGCTGCAAACAGGTTTCGCCGGTCGATTTGCCAAAGTCGCCTATGTTTACACCTGTTAGTATAATTTCTTTTCCACCATTTTTTGCTACTTCTTGGGCTTGTTTAACAAGATCGATAATGCTGCCATTGCGACTTCGTCCTCTTGCGTAGGGGATGGCGCAGTAGGTGCAAAAATAGTCGCATCCGTCTTGTACTTTTAAAAAGTGGCGGGTGCGGTCTTCTGCCGAACATGAACGATAAAATGGGGTCATTTTGCGGGTGTCGCTTACCACATTCTCTTCGATATTTGCTTGTAGGTGTTCGGGTAGGATAAATTTGTCGTTGGCTCCTAATACCTTATCCACTCCCGGTATTTGCGTAATGCTATCTGCACTTAACTGTGCATAACAGCCGGTTACAACTAAATAAGTGTCAGGGTATTGACGTCGTATTTTATGGATGGTTTGTCGGCATTTTTTGTCTGCACTATCGGTAACCGTGCATGTGTTGATAACGCAAACATCCGGTTTCTCATAATGCTCGGCTTTTCGAAATCCATATTGGGTCAGGATTTTGCCAATAGACGACGATTCTGCAAAATTTAATTTGCATCCCAGTGTATAGAATTGAAAGGTTTTGTTGGCTGTCATGACGGTTTGCTTACTATTTGCGAAGGGGAAGTAAAGGACGATTGCCCCATTGCTGTTTGAATAACACAATGTACATGGCACCGGCGGCAAATATGCCGATGATAGAACCGGCAAGGATATCGTCTACAAAATGTTGCGACAAGTAGATGCAGGAGTATGCTCCTAACCATGCCAATAGCAACCAAAATACTTGCAGTAACTTGTATTTGACTGGTGTTATGGCAGCCAAACAAGTAAATAACGCAAAAACAGCCGATGTATAATCGCTTGGAAAACTATTATAGGCATCCAAAATCGTGACGCCTTGTACTGTCGGAGGTAAGGAGATTCCTAACTCGGTAAAGTAAGTAAGAGGGCGCGGGTGTGCACATGTGTATTTGAGTACTTGTGTAATGACACTTGCGATCCCTTGCGATAGCAAAATATATAATCCTTGTCGAAGGTTCCACAAACACCAAGCAATGCCTAAAAAGACAGGGAATCCTCCTCCTAAGTATGTAATGTATTTAAACAATACATCCAAATATGGGGAGTGGAAACTGTTAAGCAAGTAATGGGCATTGACTCTTGAGTATTCGAGAGCTACCAATAGGAATATAAACCATATCAGTGCGAATAGGCTTAAGAAAACACTGTTGTTGTGTTTGTATTGTTTGTATAGTTCTCTCATGCAAATAGAGGCATTGGCGATGTGTACCAAGAGAGTGACCCAAAATAGACATTTGAGTCACTCTCTCTTTGCTTTGTTGGGCGAATTAATAGTTGTTTTTCTTAATTTCGAAGTAGGCTTGTGGGTGTGCGCAAGCAGGGCATTCTTCGGGAGCTTCCTTGCCTACGTGTACAAAGCCACAATTGCGACATTGCCATGTGGCTTCTTCGTCCTTTTTGAAAACTTTACCTTCTTGTAGGTTTTTAAGGAAAGTAAGGTAACGTTGTTCGTGCATGGCCTCTACAGTAGCAATTAGGCGGAATGTGTTAGCAATTTGGTCAAATCCTTCTGCCTCTGCCACGTCTGCAAATTTGGGGTAGTCGGCTGCCCATTCTTCGTGCTCGCCTGCTGCGGCAGCAATTAGGTTGTCGATGGTTTTGCCAATAACGCCTGCAGGATAAGAGGCTGTAATTTCAACCATGCCACCTTCTAAGTATTTAAAGAACTTTTTGGCGTGTTCTTTTTCTTGTTCGGCGGTTTCCAAGAAGTTGGCGGCAATTTGTTCGTAACCTTCTTTCTTAGCTACACTGGCAAAATAGGTGTATCTGCCACGAGCTTGGCTTTCACCTGCAAATGCGGTAAGCAGGTTTTTTTCTGTTTGTGTACCTTTGATTGATTTCATGTTTTTTTCTGTTTAGTCGTTTAGTCGTTTAGTTGTTTAGTCGTTTAGTTGTTTAGTTGTTTAGTTGTGGAGTCGTTTAGTCGATAATTAACAAGCGACGAGCGACTCTGAATGCAAAGTTAGGAGATTTTTTTTGTTGTCAAAGCAAGGTGGTAACAATATTTTGCAGATTGTATATTTTTCACTATTTTTGTAAGGTTTTAGTAAAATCATTTAATCATTTAATAATCTTATCAATCAAAAAAAGTATGTGGTTAGTTAATTCTTCCATTGGACGAAAGGTTGTGATGAGTATTTCGGGAACGGCATTGGTCCTCTTCCTGTTGTTTCACGCAGCTATGAACTTGGTTGCAATCATCTCAGAAGATGGTTACAACATGATTTGTGAATTTTTGGGTGCAAACTGGTATGCATTGGTTGCAACTGCAGGTTTGGCATTCTTGGTAGTAGTGCATATTTTGTATGCATTCTACATTACTATGCAAAACTATCGTGCTCGTGGCAAAGAACGTTATGCCGTATCGGCTCGTCAAGCAGACGTAGAATGGTCTTCTAAAAACATGTTGGCATTGGGTGTTATCATTGTGTTGGGCTTGGGCTTGCACTTGTTTAACTTCTGGTACAAAATGCAATTTACCGAAATTATGCACATGGCTGGTGCCAGCGCAGGAGATATTGCATTGGCAACCGATGGCGTTTATTGGATTAAAGAAACTTTCTCGCAGTGGTACTATGTGGTACTGTACCTTGTTTGGTTAGGAGCTCTTTGGTTCCACCTTACTCACGGTGTATGGTCGGCATTGCATACTTTAGGTTTGAATAATAATACGTGGATGCCTCGCGTTAAATGTATCTCAAACATTGTATCTACCTTGGTAGTATTGATGTTTGCCTCTGTAGTGGTTTACTACTTTGTTATCTCGCTCATCTAATCGGTAATCAAATAAGAACTATATTATATGGCTAAAAAAACCAGCAAACAAGAATTGGCTGAAGCAGCCGAACTTGTTAAAAATACAGTTGTTGATGCTGTATTAGAGGCTAAAGAAAAAGCAGAAGAAGTGGTGAAAGAAACTGTAAAAGCAGTGAAAGCCGCTACTGCTCCTGCTATCGATGCTAAAATCCCAGAGGGTCCTTTGGCTGAAAAATGGAGCAACTACAAGGCACACCAAAAATTGGTAAACCCTGCTAACAAACGTCGTTTGGATGTTATTGTAGTAGGTACCGGTTTGGCAGGCGCATCGGCCGCAGCTTCGTTGGCAGAAATGGGCTTTAATGTACTTAACTTCTGTATTCAAGATTCTCCTCGTCGTGCACACTCTATTGCAGCACAAGGAGGTATCAACGCTGCTAAGAACTACCAAAATGACGGTGACTCGGTTTATCGTTTATTCTACGATACCATCAAAGGCGGTGACTATCGTGCGCGCGAAGCCAATGTATATCGTTTGGCAGAAGTGTCGAACAATATTATCGACCAATGTGTAGCTCAAGGTGTTCCTTTTGCACGCGAATACGGCGGTTTGTTGGATAACCGTTCGTTTGGTGGTGCGCAAGTATCGCGTACTTTTTATGCAAAAGGTCAAACCGGTCAACAATTGTTGTTGGGTGCTTACTCTGCATTAAGCCGTCAAATTGGCAAAGGCAAAGTAAAAATGTACTCTCGCTACGAAATGTTGGACGTGGTTGTTATCGACGGACGTGCGCGTGGTATCATTGCCCGTAACTTGGTAACAGGTCGTATAGAACGTTTCTTTGCTCACGCAGTGGTAGTTGGTACTGGTGGTTACGGTAACGCATTCTTCTTGTCAACCAATGCGATGGCATCGAATGGTTCGGCAGCCATGCAAATGTACCGCAAAGGTGCTTACTTTGCTAACCCTTGCTACGCACAAATTCACCCCACTTGTATTCCAGTACACGGTGCCTTCCAATCTAAACTAACCCTTATGTCAGAATCGTTGCGTAACGATGGTCGTATTTGGGTGCCTAAAAAATTGGAAGATGCGAAAAAATTGCAAGCCGGTACGTTGAAAGGCCGTGATATTCCAGAAGAAGACCGCGATTACTACTTGGAACGTCGTTATCCTGCATTTGGTAACTTGGTTCCTCGTGACGTTGCTTCTCGTGCAGCTAAAGAACGTTGCGATGCCGGTTACGGTGTAAACGCTACCGGTTTGGCTGTATTCTTGGATTTCTCTGACGCAATTAAACGTTTGGGCAAAGACGTAGTAGAAGCTAAATACGGTAACTTGTTCCAAATGTACGAAAAAATCGTTGACGAAAATCCATACGAAGATCCAATGATGATTTTCCCTGCTATCCACTACACCATGGGTGGTATTTGGGTTGACTACGAACTACAAACTTCGGTAAAAGGTTTGTTCTGTATTGGTGAAGCTAACTTCTCTGACCACGGTGCTAACCGTTTGGGCGCATCTGCTTTGATGCAAGGTTTGGCCGATGGTTACTTTGTATTGCCTTACACCATTCAAAACTACTTGGCAGACCAAATCTCTGTGCCTCGCATGAGCACCGATCTTCCTGAATTTGCTGAAGCCGAAAAAGCCGTTCAAGCTAAAATAGATAAGTTGATGGCTATCCAAGGTAAACGCTCTGTCGATAGCATTCACCGCGAATTAGGCTTGGTAATGTGGGATTTTGTAGGTATGGGTCGTACCAAAGAAGGTTTGGAAACCGCTCTTACCAAAATCAAAGCCATTAAGAAAGAATTCTGGAGCAACGTATTTATTCCCGGTAAAGCTGACGATTTGAACAATGAGTTAGAAAAAGCACTTCGTTTGTCTGACTTTATTGAAATTGGCGAATTGATGGCCCGCGACGCGTTGATGCGCGAAGAATCTTGCGGTGGTCACTTCCGTGAAGAATACCAAACCCCCGAAGGCGAAGCCCTTCGTCAAGACGACAAAGTCTCGTTCGCTTCTTGCTGGAAATACACCGGCGAAGACCAAGAACCCGAATTGTTGAAAGAAGAACTCAACTACGAATTTGTTAAACGTCAAACCAGAAACTACAAATCTTAAGCCATGGAAAAAGCAATCAATATAACATTAAAAGTATGGCGTCAAGCCGGCCCTAAAGCAAAGGGCGGTTTTGAAACCTATGAACTAAAAAATATCTCTACCGACAGTTCATTTCTTGAAATGTTGGATGTTTTAAACGAACAATTGGTTAGCGAACGTAAAGAACCCATTGCCTTTGACCACGACTGTCGCGAAGGTATTTGCGGTATGTGTTCGCTATACATCAATGGCCATCCACATGGACCCGATGCTGCTGTTACCACTTGCCAATTGCACATGCGTAAATTCAAAGATGGCGATACCATTACCGTAGAGCCATGGCGTTCTAACGCATTCCCTGTAATCAAAGACTTGATGGTAGACCGTGGTGCTTACGATAAAATTATCCAAGCCGGTGGTTTCGTATCGGTAAACACAGGTGGTGTTCCTGATGCCAACGCAATACCAATTCCTAAAAAAGACGCAGACGAAGCTATGGATGCTGCTTCTTGCATTGGTTGTGGTGCTTGCGCTGCTGCTTGCAAAAACGGTTCGGCTATGTTGTTCGTTGCTGCTAAAGTAAGCCAATTGGCTTTGCTACCTCAGGGTAGAGTAGAAGCGGCTGCACGTGCAAAAGCCATGGTCGCTAAAATGGACGAATTAGGCTTTGGTAACTGTACCAACACCGGTGCTTGTGCTGCCGAATGTCCTAAATCTGTTTCTTTGTCTAACATTGCTCGCTTGAACCGTGAGTTCTTGTGTGCTAAGTTCAAAGACTAATAAATTAAATGATGCTAAAGGGTGATTTTTGCGTTGCACTTGTCTTCGAAATCCCACCTTTAAAAGTCATTTTATTAAAATAGAACAGAGGGCAATCAAATAGGTTGCCCTCTAAATTTTAAAAATTACGTGTTATGAAAAAGATTTTTTATTCCTTGTTCTTATCGATGGCATTGGTAGCTTGTGGCTCGATGCAACAAACAGCAACTCCGGCAGGCTCTAACGCTAATGCAGCTGCGCAAACTCCTGTTAGTACTCAAACGACAACTACAGCTTCTACTACCAATAATGCTAATGGTATGGAGGCCTTGGCAGGTATGTTAGGTGCAACACAACAACCTGCTCAATCGGAAAGCTATACTGCCGGACAGCAATCGGGTGTAGCCTTGAAAGCGCTTTATACCCAATACAAAGCAGATGGCAAAATTGACTTTTCTAACATCAACAACTTGCTTAATATTGTAAATTTGTCGGCTCAAGTCCAAAAAATTACCAAAGCAGAAAAAGGAACGGTTGATTATTCTGACTTTTCTAAAGGCTTGATCGCAGGTTCTGTAAACTTGGTAAATGAGTTGAACAAAGAGAAAGTTGTAGATGTGTTGACCCAACAATTATCTAAAATAGATACATCAAAAATTACAGAGGCAGCCGATAAAGCGCAAACAACTGTAAATACTGTTACCGAAAGTATTAATAGTGTTAAGGAAGCTTCATCGTCGGTTATGGAAATTATCAACTTGTTTAAGTAAGATAGACTTGAAGGAACTTTAAAGCAGCCGCACCCTAAGGGATGCGGTTGTTTTGTTATAGGGGTTGGATATTGGTAACGATAAGTTTACCTTCTGTAACGGTAAAGCGGATGTTGAGGTTGCTGTAGGTAACGCCGTACACCTTGGTGGGGTCGTTTTGGTAGGCAGGGCGTGGGTCTTGCGAAAGCAGTTGGATGATGCTTTCGCGCTGTTCTTGCGGAATTGCTGCCAATAAATGCTCGGGAATTTCTACCTGCAGGGTTTGCCACGCTACTTGGGTAGAGAAACCGCCTTTTGCTTCTGGAATACTGTCGCTGTGGGGTAGGTAGGGCTTGATGTCCAAAATAGGCGTGCCGTTCATTAAATCGGCACCGCTTACCCACAAAATAGGCCCATCAGGAGTGTGTAACTCTATTTTTTCTATTTTTACGCACGATAGTCCCATTTTGTTGGGGCGATACGGCGAGCGCGTGGCAAAAACGCCCATGCGGATATTGCCGCCCAAACGAGGTGGGCGAACCGTTGGCGAAAAAGGAACTTCTTTGTTGGCGGAAAACTCCCAAATTAACCATACGTGCGAGTAGTCTTCTAATCCGCGGTACACATCGGGGTTGCGAAATTCGTCTGCCAATACAATGCGCGAGAGAACCCCCACCAAACCACTTTGGCGAGGAATGCCGAATTTCTCGGTAAAAAGGTTTTCTATGTGTCCGATAGTTTTCAAGGTCGAAAGTCGTGTTACTGCATTTGCATAAAGCAATTATAGGCTTGTTGGACGTTGCTTATGTTTAATAGGGTAAGCGTGCGCTTGCCGTTTTCTTCTTTAAATAGGGTGTCTCGTGGGTGCTCTACCGCATACATGAGCATCTTATTAAAGATGTCCGATTGGTAAAACTTAGAATCAAAATTACTCA
This sequence comes from Paludibacteraceae bacterium, assembly GCA_017508305.1. Lineage (GTDB taxonomy): Bacteria > Bacteroidota > Bacteroidia > Bacteroidales > Paludibacteraceae > Enterocola. The sequence continues at coordinate 22,640 of JAFVZF010000067.1, forward strand.
ATAGGTAAGCGGTAAGTTTGCCTTTGCGCAAGGTTATTTTTTCAATGCCACTGCGCATACCAATGTGGCGCAAACGTACCACCTGAATCAGCTCTTTTGCTACGTGCGGAAGCTCGCCAAAACGGTCTTTTAGTTCGGCTTCAAAGGCTGTTAGCTGTTCTTCTGTTTTAAGTCCGTCCAAGCGACGGTACAGTTGAATGCGCTCCGACACACTCTCTACATAGGTGGCAGGTAGTAGCAGTTCCAAATCTGATTCAAACAAGCAATCGGTGGTATAATTGGTGGCTTCGGCAGCGATTTCTTCGGCAAAAAGGTCGGCAAAGTCGTGGTGTTTGAGTTCGGCAATGGCCTCGTCCAATATACGATGATAGGTTTCGTAGCCCAAATCGGCTATAAAACCACTTTGTTCACCTCCTAAAATATTGCCAGCACCACGTATGTCTAAATCTTGCATGGCAATGTGAATACCGCTGCCCAAGTCTGAGAAGTTTTCGATGGCTTGCAATCGGCGTCTTGAGTCGGGCGATAGACCACTCAGTGGCGGAGCTATGAGGTAGCAAAATGCTTTTTTGTTGGTTCTGCCCACACGTCCACGTAGTTGGTGTAGGTCGCTTAGTCCAAAGTTTTGGGCATCGTTAATAAACATGGTATTCACATTCGGAATGTCAATACCCGATTCGATGATAGAGGTGGCAAGCAGAATATCGTACTCGTAATTGATAAAGTTAAGAATAATTTCTTCTAACTTTTCGCTATCCATTTGTCCGTGTCCGATGCAGATGCGTGCTTGGGGCACTAATTTGCGAATGCGATTTTCTAAATCGGGCAAATTGCCAATGCGATTGTTGACAAAGAAGATTTGTCCGCCACGGCTTATTTCAAATTCAATGGCTTCTTTTATGGTGTCGTCGTCCCATGTCATTAACTCGGTTTGAATGGGATAACGGTTGGGAGGTGGCGTGCTAATAATGGACAAATCGCGTGCGCCCATGAGCGAAAACTGCAACGTTCTGGGAATGGGGGTTGCAGTTAAGGTAAGCGTGTCGATATTGGCGCGTACTTGTTTGAGTTTTTCTTTGGCGGCGACACCAAATTTTTGCTCTTCGTCGATAATAAGAAGGCCTAAATCCTTAAATTTTAAGCTTTTGCCCAGTAGCTTATGCGTGCCGATTACAATATCAATTTGTCCTAAGGCTAACTTCTCGGTAATTTCTTTTACGTCCGATGCTTTCCGGGCACGGCTTAAATAATCGACCTTGCAGGGAAAACGTTTTAAACGTTTGCTAAAACTTTTGTAGTGCTGAAATGCTAATACAGTGGTGGGAACCAATACAGCTACCTGCTTGCTATCGGCTACTGCTTTAAAGGCAGCGCGCATGGCAATTTCGGTTTTTCCAAACCCTACGTCTCCACAAATAAGTCGATCCATAGGTTTGCTGCTTTCCATGTCGTGTTTTACCATGATGGTAGCTTTGGCTTGGTCGGGGGTGTCTTCGTATAGGAACGACGATTCCAATTCTTGCTGCAAGTAGCTGTCTGCCGAAAAGGCAAAACCTTGTTCGGCTTTACGCTTGGCATACAAAGCAATCAACTCTTTGGCAATGTCTTTTACTTTCTTTTTGGTTCGGTCTTTTAAGTTAGTCCATGCTGCCGTACCCAATTTGTTCAGTTTGGGCGGTTCGCCGTCTTTGCTTTTGTATTTAGAGATGCAATGCAGGCTATGGATATTTACCAAAATCATATCGTCGTCCTTAAAGGTGAGTTTAATCACCTCTTGCTCTTTGCCGCCGTTGTTAAGGCGGATAAGACCGCCAAAACGACCCACGCCGTGGTCTTGGTGTACGATGTAATCGCCCACTTGTATTTGCATCAATTCTTTTAGTGACATGACTACCTTGCCCGCTCTGGTTTTGGTAGACTTGAGCGAGTATTTATGGTAACGTTCAAAGATTTGATGGTCGGTGTAGATGCAAATTCTTAGGTCGTGATCGATAAAACCTTCGTGCAGAATCTGAATAACCGGCGTAAAATGTATATTCTCGGGGCGATCTTCAAAAATGTCTTTTAGTCGTTCTATCTGTTTGGGATTGTCGCTGCAAACAAAGACCTCGTAGCCAATGGCCTGATTCTCTACAAAGTTAGTAGCAACCAAATCAAAGTTTTTATGAAAAATGGGTTGCACGTGCTGATTAAAGTGCACCTGTTTTCGGGCAGAAAAATGGTTGCGCAATCCCCATTCGATGCAACGGTAGGGTGTGAGGCTTGCTTGGACCGTATCTGTGTCCATAAAAAGATTGCTATCTGTGTTTTGGATGGCAATTTTTTGCATCGTTTCGATGCAGTATGCCGCATCTAACACTCCCATTATCGTATGGGGGCTAAAAAACTGAAAAATGGGGACTAAATCTTCTTGTTCGGTGTTGACCGTGTTGGAGATAATGGAAATTTCGTTTAACGATTCGATGGATAGCTGGCTTTCGATGTCAAAACTACGGATGCTATCAATGTCGTCGCCAAAAAAGTCGATACGGTAGGGCACGTCGTTAGAAAACGAAAATACGTCTATTAAACTACCACGCACCGAGAATTGCCCCGGTTCATACACAAAGTCGGTTTGCTCAAATCCGTATTCGATAAGGAGTTCTACCACATAATCGGTACTGAGGCTGTTGCCAACTTGTAGGTGCAAGGTTTCTTTGCTGAGTAGTTGCGGAGCAATGACCAGTTCGGTAAGTGCTTCGGGATAGGTCACTAAGGTAACAGGAGCATCGCCTTGTAGGGCATTAAGCGCTTCGGTGCGGAGCACTTGGTTGGGGGCATCTTTGGTCAGCCCGTCTTTTATTTTCTTTTTGTAGGACGACGGGAAATAGTACACCCCCTGTGGTGATAGTTGGCAAAGGTCGTTAAAGAAATAACCGGCCTCCTCGGCATCGTGCAAGATGTAAACAGCAGGTAAATTTGCTGCTTTTTGGGCTGCATGCAAAAAAAGTGCAGGGGCAGAACCTTGCATTCCGCCTATTTTAAGGGTTTTGGAAGTGCCCGTGAGCCACTTTGCTATCTCTTTGTACCCTTCGCTCTTTTCGAGAATCTGTACAACTTCGGTTATGTTCATCTAAGGGTACAAAGATAGTGCAAAGCGAGTGCAATGACAAAAAAACGATATTTTTTTAGGTAATATTTTCTGCTCTAATGTAAGCTTGCTTAATTTTTTTTATGCCGAGGTGCCGCCTATCTTATTAAAAGATACTCAAATAAATTTGATTTTGCATTACACTCAGTTTGTATTACCTTTGTCCCACTTATGTCCACCAGTGGCGACGAGTGACTATCGACATTTTTTTCATCTTAATTTTATAATCTTATGAACAAAAATCTTTCTCAAAGCAACGATGCGTTGCAAAGCATTCAAAATGCTAATCAGAATGAAATTATTCTTTATCGTCCTAATGATACGATTAGTTTAGAAGTACGTTTGGAAAATGAAACGGTGTGGTTAACGCAGGAACAGATAGCTCTCTTATTTGGGGTGAAGCGACCTGCCATTACAAAGCATGTAAGAAATATTTTTGAGAGTGAAGA
>JAFVZF010000068.1 GCA_017508305.1 Paludibacteraceae bacterium
CCATTGCTACCATACAGCCCAAGAAAAATGGCACCTATTCTTTTCAGTTAAACAAAGGAACTCGCTATGTGATGATGGCTACTTGTCGTGGCTTTTTAAACCAAAAGTCGCAAGTAGAAGTACCTAATATAGAGGAAAATAAAGAATTTGTTGTGGACTTTAAGCTAACTTCGGTCAATAAACCGGTCAAAATGGAAAATATTTTTTATAAATTTGGATCGGCGGAATTGACCCCCGAATCGTCGGCAGGCTTAGATGCTTTGGTTACATTGTTGAACGACAATCCCAACATAACCATCGAGATAGGAGCGCATACCGACTATGTGGGCAGTGAAGAGGCCAATATCAAACTATCCAAAGAGCGTGCCATGTCGGTGGTAAATTATTTGACAGCTAAAGGCATAGCCCCCGATCGTTTAACAGCCAAAGGGTACGGTAAATCGGTGCCGGTTGTGCCCGATAGAGAGTTGGCAACCAAGTATCGTTTCTTGCGTTACAAAGTACCTTTGGACGAGGCCTTTATTAGCAAGCTTAACAGCGAACAGCAAGAGATTGCCAATCAAATAAACCGTCGTACCGAGTTTAAGGTGTTAAAGACAACGTACAAATTATTTTAAATTGTAAATAAATAAAATGCGTACTTCTGCGTTATGCTTGCCTTCAAATCCTCACTTACTTCAAGTAAGCTCCGGTTTTTCAGGCAGCGCAAGCCTTGAATTACAACATTTTATTTATCTACAAGAATCAAATCACCAAATCACCGAATAACCAACTATTATGAAACAATACCTTGATCTACTTGACCGCATCATGACCGAGGGTACGAAAAAAGAAGATCGTACCGGTACCGGAACCATTAGCGTATTTGGTCATCAAATGCGTTTTAATATGGCGGATGGTTTTCCGTTGGTGACCACCAAAAAGCTGCACCTAAAATCTATTATACACGAGTTGTTGTGGTTTTTAAAAGGCGATACCAATGTAAAATATTTGCAGGATAACGGAGTGCGCATTTGGAACGAGTGGGCAGATGAAAATGGCGATTTAGGACATATTTATGGCTATCAATGGCGTTCGTGGCCCGATTATAACGGTGGTTTTATTGATCAAATACAACAAGCGGTCGATACCATTAAAAACAATCCGGAATCGAGGCGCATTATTGTAAGCGCATGGAATGTGGCAGATTTGGATAATATGAATTTGGCTCCTTGTCATGCTTTCTTTCAATTTTATGTAGCAGATGGAAAATTAAGTTTGCAGCTGTATCAACGCAGTGCAGATACTTTTTTAGGTGTGCCCTTTAACATCGCTTCGTATGCCCTATTGCTTAAAATGATGGCACAAGTATGTGGTCTGAAAGAGGGTGACTTTGTTCATACGCTTGGCGATGCACACGTGTACCTTAACCATATAGAACAAGTTAAGGAGCAGCTATCGCGCGACCCTAAGCCATTACCACAAATGAAATTAAATCCCAACGTAAAATCGATATTCGACTTTACTTACGACGATTTTGAGTTAGTAGGCTACGAAGCACACCCACACATCAAAGGCATCGTATCCGTTTAATGTTCAGTTAGATTCGGGCACTTTTTCCCTTCGGTCAACAACACGTCGACAAGCTCAGTGACCGAATCATCGCATCACCGACTCACCAAATCACCATGAAAATAATCCTCATAGCAGCCATAGACCTAAACGGAGGTATTGGCAAAGACAATAAATTGCTTTGCCATTTGCCTGCCGATTTAAAGCATTTTAAGCAATTGACCTCAGGAAAGACAGTTGTGATGGGTAGAAAAACCTTTGAATCTTTGCCGTCGGGTGCCTTGCCCAACCGTCGAAACATAGTGGTAAGCCGACAAGCAGATTTGAAATTCGCGAATTGTGAGGTGTATTCTTCTTTAACAGATGCGTTCGCTTCGTGTAAATCGGACGAAGAGGTTTTTGTAATAGGTGGAGAAAATATCTATAGTCAGACCATTGCGAATGCCGACCAGCTTGAAATAACCGAAATACATGCTCGCATGGATGCAGACGCCTATTTCCCTACTATCGATGTTGCTGTTTGGGAGCGTGTTAAAGAAGAAAAGTATACGGCGGACGAACGCCATGCTTACGATTATGCTTTTGTAACCTATCAGCGAATCAAATAGTTATTAACAATCTGCCATTTTATCTATTTCATAGATAAGATAATCCCCGTTGTTTTGTAGTTTTTTTGTAGTTTTGTACCCATATTGGAATTTTGTACGAACATACATAAAATAATTATGGACAACAAAAAAATCAAAACTGCGTTAATTTCGGTTTTTCACAAAGAAAATCTCGACAAAATTGTGCTTAAATTGCATGCCGAAGGTGTGCGTATCCTCTCTACCGGTGGTACTCAAAACTTTGTAGAATCGTTAGGTGTTCCTTGCGATGCTGTCGAAGATTTGACATCATATCCTTCTATTTTAGGAGGTCGTGTAAAAACACTTCACCCCAAAGTATTTGGCGGAATTTTGTGTCGTCGTGAAAACGAAACCGACCAAGCGCAAATTGCTCAATACGAAATTCCTGAAATTGACTTGGTAATTGTCGATTTATATCCTTTTGAAAAGACAGTTGCTTCTGGAGCTCCCGAACAAGACATTATCGAAAAAATTGACATAGGTGGTATATCGTTGATTCGTGCAGCTGCTAAAAACTATGCAGATGTAGTGATTGTGGCTTCGCAAGCACAGTACGCTCCACTTATGGATATGTTAGAAGAAAATGGAGCACAAAGTTCGTTAGAACAACGTAAGTTCTTTGCTAAAGAAGCTTTTGCCGTTTCTTCATTGTACGATTCTGCTATCTTTAACTATTTTGATGGGGGAGAGAATTCGGCTTTCCGCTATGCCAAAGACGATGCTAAGACCCTTCGTTACGGCGAAAACCCACATCAAAAAGGTTACTTCTACGGCAATTTCGATCAAATGTTTGAGCAATTGCAAGGCAAAGAGATTTCGTACAACAACTTGTTGGACATTGATGCTGCCATCAATTTGATTGCCGAATTTGACGATATTACTTTTGCCATCTTAAAACACAACAATGCTTGTGGTTTGGCATCGCGTCCTACTTTGTTGCAAGCATGGAACGATGCGTTGGCAGGCGACCCTGTTTCGGCTTTTGGCGGTGTGTTGATTGCCAATGCTCCTATCGACAAAGCTACCGCCGAAGAAATCAACAAAATTTTCTTCGAAGTAATCATAGCACCCGATTACGATATGGATGCTTTGGAAATTTTATCGCAAAAGAAAAACCGCATCATTCTTATTCAAAAACCATTTGCTCGTCCCGAAAAACAATTCCGTTCGTTGCTTAATGGTGTGTTGGTGCAAGACAGAGACAACAGTACCGAAGGTGCCGAACAGCTTAAAACAGTAACCGACAAGGAGCCTACTGCTGCAGAAATTGAAGATATGATTTTTGCCAATAAAATTGTAAAACATACCAAATCCAATGCTATTGTCTTGGCAAAAAACAAACAATTGTGCGCCAGTGGTGTTGGACAAACCTCGCGTGTAGATGCGCTTCGTCAAGCTATCGAGAAAGCCGGTACGTTCCAATTTGATTTGAATGGTGCTGTTATGGCATCCGATGCTTTCTTCCCTTTCCCCGATTGCGTAGAAATTGCCTCTAAAGCAGGAGTTAAAGCAGTGATTCAACCCGGTGGTTCTATCAAAGACAATTTGTCGGTAGATTACTGCAACGAAAATGGCATTGCCATGGTTATTACAGGTATTCGTCACTTTAAACATTAAACATACAACATAATGGGTTTATTTTCGTTCACACAAGAGTTGGCTATCGACTTGGGTACTGCCAACACCATTATTATTCAAAACGATAAAATTGTATTGGATGAGCCATCCATCGTTGCGCTCGATTCGTCCGATCGTTTAAAAGCGGTAGGCTATCAGGCTTCGTTGATGCATGGTAAGGCCAATCCTAATATTCGTACCATTCGTCCTTTGCGTGATGGTGTGATTGCCGACTTCGATGCCGCAGAAATGATGATTCGTGGCATGATCAAAAAAATTTCTCCACGCAATAGTTTATTTGCTCCATCGCTTCGCATGGTAGTGTGTATTCCTTCCGGAAGTACCGAAGTAGAAATTCGTGCGGTGCGCGACTCTTCTGAGCATGCCGGTGGCCGTGATGTGTACATGATTTTTGAACCTATGGCAGCTGCTATGGGTATTGGGTTGGATGTAGAAGCACCCGTGGGTCACATGATTGTGGATATAGGTGGTGGAACAACCGAGATTGCTGTAATATCATTGGGTGGTTTGGTGTGCAACCGTTCCATTCGTATTGCAGGTGATGATTTTACCAGCGATATTCGTGAATACATGGGTCGTATGCACAATATCAAGGTGGATGATCCCACAGCCGAGTTGATTAAAATAAACGTGGGTTCTGCGCTTACCGAGTTGCCCGAAGAACAAGTTCCGGAAGATTTCTTAGTGGTAGGTCCCAATCGTATGACGGCACTTCCTTTGTCCATTCCTATTTCTTACCAAGAAGTGGCACATTGTTTGGATAAATCCATTTCTAAGATTGAGGCTGCTATCCTTTCTGCGTTAGAGGCTACTCCTCCCGAATTATATGCAGATATTGTTCGTAACGGCATTCATCTTACCGGTGGCGGTGCTCTTTTGCGCGGGTTGAGCCAACGTTTCTCCGAAAAAATGAATATTCCGTTTATTGTTGCCGACGATCCATTGCATGCAGTGGCACGTGGTACCGGTTTGGCATTAAAGAACATTGATAAATATTCTTTCTTGATGCGATAGGCAATGGAAAACCTGTTGCAATTCTTTAAACGATTTGGATTGTTTCTGCAATTTTTATTGTTAGAAACGATAGCCATTGTCTTATTGGTCTATTTTAATGGCTATCAACGTTCGGTGTTTATGAGTTCGGCAGGTTTGGTTACCGGAGTTGTTTACCAAGGCATGGATGCCGTTGGTGGTTACTTTCATCTACGAGATGTAAATGAAAAACTATCGCAAGAGAATGCAGAGCTGAAAAATGAAATTGCCCGTTTGCAAGCGCTATCAAGTCCATCGGTTGTCCAAATGGATTCGATAGCGTATGCTACGGGCGATTCTGTTTTATACCAGCCTTTTTACTATTTGTCTGCCCACATTATCCAAAATTCCATCAATCGTCAGCAAAATTATATCACCTTGGATAGGGGGGCTAATGACGGCGTGCAACAGGATATGGGAGTTGTCTCGCCCCAAGGCGTGGTGGGAATTGTAAAATCAGTTTCGTCTCATTATGCCATGGTGATGCCCATTATCAATGTACAGTCGCATATTAGTTGTCGATTGGATGCTTCTAACAATTTTGGATCGTTGGTGTGGGATGCAGTCGACTACCGCTATGCTACCTTGCAAGAAGTGCCCGGTCATGTGAAAGTGGAGATAGGAGAAACTGTAAGTACAAGCGGTTTTTCTTCCATTTTTCCGAGTGGGATTCCGGTAGGAAAAGTGGTGGATGTTCAGCTAATGACCGAGAACCAGTTTCTGGACATAAAAGTAGAACTGTCGGTCGATTTTGCCAAGATCAGTCAGGTAAATCTAATCGGTTTTAAAGGAAAATACGAATTAATGACTCTTCAGTGAGATGCGTAATTTGACCCTTAAATATAGCGTTAAATTTGTTTGTGTGTTGTTGTTGCAAGTATTGCTTTTCAACAACATCGATTTCTTAGGGTATATCAGTCCGTATATTTACCTCATCTTCTTTTTTGATTTGCCCGTTAATTTTAAAACGCCCTATAGCATGTTGTTAGGGTTTTTAATGGGTTTCTTGGTAGATATATTTGGCAATACCATGGGGGTTCATACTTTTGCTTGTGTGTTGTTTTGTTTTTTGCGAAACGCATGGATCGATTTACTCTTTTCGGCGCTGAATACACAACAAAATGAGCTTACGCCTATAAGGGTAGGATGGATAGGCTATGTAAAATATGTAACCGGTTTGGTGTTTGTGCATCATGCCGCTCTCTTTCTGTTAGAGGCCTTTAGTTTTGATGCTTTTGCCTATACGCTTATACGTATTTTGGCAAATACGGTAGTCAGTATACTTCTTATTTTGTTTTACGAGTATTTTCGTTCTAAATAATGCAATACAAGCGCAAACATCAAGATTCGCGTTCGCGCCAAATCGTTATAGCGATGTTGGTGGTCTTGGTGGCTGTTTTGTTTATACTGCGTTTGTTTTCGTTGCAGGTGCTTAACGATACGTATAAGGATAGTGCCGATAGCAACGCATTTTTACGTAAAACCATTTATCCTTCGCGTGGTCTGATTCTTGATAGGGACGGTCGTTTGGTGGTTTCCAATCAGCCGGTATACGATGTCATGATGGTAATGCGCGAAATGGTTAATTTTGATACCTTGTCTTTTTGTGAGGTAATGAACATTAGCAAGGCAGGGTTTGACGAACGCATCAAAGAAATTAAAAATCGCCGAAAAAATCCTGCCTATTCTCGTTATACTCCCCAAGTCTTTATCCCTCAAATTTCGTTCGAGGAGTATGGTTTACTACAAGAAAAATTGTTCCGTTTCCCGGGAATTTTTGTGCAGCAGCGGGTGGCCCGACAATATACCCTTCCTTGTGCGGCGTTGCAGATAGGTTCTTTGGGCGAAGTAACCCAACGTCAATTGCAAGAGGACAGCTATTACAAACGGGGTGACCATAAGGGGCAATCGGGCATTGAAAAGCAGTACGAAGAAGCCTTGCGTGGTCAAAAAGGGGTAGAAATCTTGCTCCGCGATGTACATGGACGCATCAAAGGCAAGTACAACGATGGCGCAAATGATATAGCTCCAATTCCCGGTAAAAATTTGCAGTTGGGCATGGACTTGGAATTGCAAGCTTATGGCGAACAGTTGATGCAGGGAAAAATGGGCAGTATAGTAGCCATCGAACCGAAAACCGGCGAAATATTGGCCATGGTTTCGGCTCCATCGTTCGATCCGGCTTTATTGGTAGGACGAGAACGTTCTCAAAACTATGCGCAGCTATCATCTGACGAGACCAAACCTCTTTTTAATCGTCCGGTAATGGCGCAATATCCTCCCGGCTCAACCTTTAAATTGGTGCAGGCGCTTATCATGCAGCAAGAGGGAATCTTTACCCGCAATACCTTGTTGCCTTGTAAAAAAGGCTACTACTACACGCGAACCCGCAAAGTTGGATGCCACGATCATAAATCGCCCATCGATTTGCCCACTTCTATAGAAACTTCGTGCAACGCTTACTATTGTTATGGTATGCACCGTATGTTGGATGAACGATTGGATAAATACGGTTCGGTACAGGGTGCCTACAATGTTTGGCGTGACTATGTTTTTGGCATGGGATTTGGCGATGAGTTGGGCATCGATTACCCTGGCGAAAAGGGTGGAGTGGTGTACCGTAGTTCTACTTACGATAAAATTTATGGCAAGCGTGGTTGGCGTTCTTCTACCATTATTTCTATTTCCATTGGACAGGGAGAACTATTGGCAACACCGCTTCAGATAGCTAATTTGGCTGCCTTTATTGCCAATAAAGGGTATTTTTATACCCCTCATTTGGTGCGTATGGTAGGCAACGATAGCGTCGACGTACAGTATCGTACTCCTCATAAGGTTACCATCAAGGATGCCTATTTTGATGTAGTCATAGAGGGTATGTACAGAGCAGTAAAAAAAGGAACGGCGCGATTTGGACAAATTCCGGGGGTGGAGTTTTGCGGAAAGACAGGAACTGCGCAAAACCCACATGGCGACGACCACTCCATATTTATGGGATTTGCGCCCAAAGACGATCCTCAAATAGCCATTGCTGTATATGTAGAAAATTCGGGTTTTGGAGCTACATGGGCTGTACCCATTGCCAGTTTGATGATCGAAAAATACTTGCATCGAACCATAGATCCAAGCAGAAAAGCAATCGAGCAACGCATGATGGAAAAAAGTTTTTATTAATTACAGACGGTAAATCACCGAATCCCCATAAACTATGAGACAGCGTGAAAATGTATTACGAATGATCGATTGGCTAACCATAGGGTTGTACCTCCTATTGGTCGTCTTTGGCTGGTTTACCATTTATGCTGCCAGCTACGATTTTGATAATTCGTCGTGGATTGATTTCTCGGCTCGTCATGGAAAGCAACTTATTTGGATTGCTTTTGCTTTGGTGTTAGCGGTGTTGGTATTATTGATAGACAGTAAATTCTACAATAATTTTGCTTACGTTTTTTATGCATTGATGATCGGGCTTTTGATTGTGACTATTTTTGTGGCGCCCGATGTCAAAGGTTCTCATTCTTGGATACGAATAGGCTCTTTTCAGATACAGCCGGCTGAGTTTGCCAAATACGCTACTCTGTTGTGTTTGGCAAAGTTTATGAGCTCCTACCAATTTACTATCCAGAATAAACGCAATTTATTATTGTCGTTGTTCATTATCTTTTTGCCGGCTCTTATTATCATTGCCCAATCTGAAACGGGATCGGCGTTGGTCTTTTTTTCCTTGTTGTTGGTGCTCTTTCGCGAAGGTATGAACGGCATTGTTTTGGTATTGGGTGCGCTGGCAGTTTTGTTTTTTATATTGGTATTGCGTTTTAACAACCTACCCGATGTGGGCGACACTTCCGAACTATATGGCTTTATTTGTGCATTTGTAGTAGCATGTTTGGTCGCGGTGCTTTTTGTATACCTATACACACGCGATAAAATTTGTGTACGTGCCTTATTGGTAAGTGGGGGTATTATTTGGTTGGTGGGTGGTATTGTACACTATTTTTATCCCGGTATTCTTTTAACTTGGGTGGCATACGTGCAGATAGGCATAACCATGATGATGTTGTTGGGATGGTCATTTAGGGTGCGTAGAAAAGCTTATTTTATGGTTGCACTCTTTTTGGTGGCAACTATCGGATTGGCCATGACAGCCGATTATGCGTTTAATAAGGTATTGGCTCCACACCAACAAATTCGTATCAAGATTGTTTTGGGATTAGAAGACGATCCGCAAGGTGCCGGATACAATGTACGTCAGTCGCAAATTGCCATTGGGTCTGGTGGTGTAACGGGGAAAGGCTACCTTAACGGAACACAAACAAAACTCAACTATGTGCCCGAGCAAGATACCGACTTTATATTTTGTACTATTGGCGAGGAGCATGGATTTTTAGGATCTTCGCTATTTGTTATAGTGTACGCTTTCTTTATGATTCGCCTTATCTATATTGCCGAAAGGCAACGGTCGGCTTTTTCGCGCATTTATGGGTATGGATTGGTTAGTATTTTTTTATTTCATTTCTTTATCAACTTAGGCATGGTAACCGGCATAACACCGGTAATTGGCATTCCACTTCCGTTTATCAGCTATGGCGGTTCTTCTTTGTGGGGCTTTACCATTATGCTTTTTACCTTTATTCGATTGGATGCCAACCGAATGGAGGTGTTACAACATCGTTAATGTAGTATGAAATCAATGTATTCTTTCATCGCCCTCGATATTGATGGTACGTTGGCGAACAGCCAAAAGCAAATTTCTTTGCGCAACATTCAAACATTGCTAAAGGCGGTGGAAAATGGTGCGCATATTGCGTTGGTATCAGGACGTCCTACTTTTGGCATTGAACCCACAGCTAAGACCCTGCTTTTAGACAAGGTGGGAGGTTTCATTTTATCGTTCAATGGGGCTAAAATCATCAACTATGCAACGGGCGAGGTATTGTACCAAAATGTGCTGTCTCCGGCTGATGTGTATGCCATTTGCAAAGAAGCCAAACGCATGGAAGTGCCTGCCATTACCTATAGCAACGAGGCTCTATATAGTACTTCGGCAAGTAGCGTTTATGTTCAAAAGGAGGCAACCATCAACCAAATGCCCATTGTGGAGGTAGCAGATTTGGCAGCGGCAACCACCTTTCAGACACCCAAATGTTTGTTGGTGGACGACCCGGAAAAGTTGGTAAAAGTAGAGCTGGCGATGAAGGAAAAGTTTCCCAATTTGAGCATTTATCGTTCGGAGCCCTATTTTTTGGAGATTATGCCGCAAGGCATAGATAAAGCTTTTTCGTTAAATATCTTGCTACAACATTATGGCTGTACGGCGAAGGACCTTATTGCTATGGGTGACGGATTTAACGATTTGTCCATGATTAAGTTTGCGGGCATGGGTGTAGCGGTGCAGAATGCTCAAGAAGTGGTAAAACAAGTTGCCAATTATGTGTCGCCCTATACCAACGACGAAGATGCTGTGGCGCATGCGGTAGAAAGATTTATTTTTTGCGATTAGCCACCAATAAGATAAATTGTTCTATGGCATTTCGGGTGTCGGATGCGGCAAAGGTGTACAAGTAGCGTAGGGCTTCTTCTTTGTAGTGTTCAATTTTTTGTTGGGTATAGGCCATTCCTCCTTTTTCGTATACCCACTGCTGAATTTTCTGTACTTCTTTGTTTTGGAAAGCAACCAAAATAGTTGCTTTGTCCGTTTCGTTTGCTGTTTCGTACACATGTAGCAGGGGCAAGGTCATTTTGCCTTCCTGAATATCATTGCCTACCGGTTTGCCGATATGCCCTCCCTCTTGGTAGTCAAAAATATCGTCTTTTAGTTGAAAGCAAATACCAATGGCTTCGCCTAATTTCTTAGCATTTTCAAGTTGGCTTGCCGTGTATTGTGTCGCAGTGATAGCGCCTAACTTGGTACAAGTGCAAAAAAGCGAGGCGGTTTTTGCTTTGATTACATCAAAATAGTAGTTCTCTTGGTAGATGGCATTCTTACTGCCGGAGAGTTGCAAAAGTTCTCCGTCAACCAAAATTTTACCCATAGAAGCAATGGCATCCACTACTTCAATGTTACGTGTTTTTACCGCTTCCGATAGTGCAGTCGACAAAAAATAATCGCCACCAAGCACAGCCGTTTTACTTTGAAATTTAGCAAGTAATGAGGGTTGTCCCCTGCGTTCGTCCGATTCGTCGATTACATCATCGTGAATCAAACTGGCAACGTGTAGCAGTTCGATGGATACAGCTGCATGGATGGAGGCTTCGGTTATTTTGCCACATAGCTGGGCACACAACAATACCAACAGGGGACGCATCTGCTTACCCGACGAATTGATAACATGCTTGACCATTTGCATAAGCAATGGATTGTCGCTCTGCAGTGCCATACGGTAGGCATCTTTAAAACGGACGATGTCTGCGCTTATGGGTTGGCTTATTTGTTGTAATGCTTGTTTCATATTTGCGATAAGTTATACAAAAGTAATAAAAAAAATAACTTGTCAACTAATTGAATAATCAGAGAATCGAAATTTAGTTAAATATAACTATATTTGTAGAGTGAAGAGAATTGGTGCACTGATAGCTTGAGCATAACAAACTACCCTGCAAGATGGATAAACTAAAAAAGATAGCGTTAATAACTCGCGCTCGGAACGATAATTTTTTCTTAGAAAGATGGATGCGGTATTATGGTCCTCAAATAGGATTTGAGCATATTTATATCTATTTGGATGGGAAAGACCAGCTTCCTCCGCACGATGCTTCTGGGAAGGTTCATATTGAATTATGCGACCGTTTGTCTGGTAGCTTGCGTGTAATGGAGCATCAACGCCTAAAGTTTTTGTCCGAAAAAGCAGCTGAGCATTTTGCGGCAGGTTACGATATCGTAATTGGTTGTGATGCGGATGAGTTTATTGTGGTCGATCCCCAACTTCACCTTACCTTGCGCGAATATTTAAGTGCCTTGAAAATAAAAACCTCTGTGAGTAGTTTAGGATTTGATGTAGGGCAGCACAAAGAATTGGAGGCCACTTTTGATTACGACAAAGGTTTTTTGGCCCAACGTCATTATGCGCTGTTGGCACCAGATTATACCAAACCTTGTATTATCAACAAACCGGTGCAGTGGGGAGTTGGTTTTCATCGTATCAGAGGACACAATTTTCACATAGATCCTAACCTGTATCTCTTTCACTTCGGTGCTTTTGATTTTGAATTTTTAAAGCAGCGTTGTATGAATAATGACCTCATTCAGCAAGGTTGGGAGAAACATTTGGAGATGCGTACGCGTACAATTTCGTTGATAAGTCAACAAGAACCTGTCAAAGGGGAGGCAATGCTAAAAAGGGCAAGATTTATACAAAAGTGGTTTAGGCCTCCATATAAGTGGAATCGACCCAGTATGTTAAATAAATGGGTTGCCGTGGAAATCCCTCCACGTTTTTGGGAAATCGTGTAGCCTATGAAAAAGATAGCAGTCATCACCATGGCACGCAACGATGAGCATTTTCTCAACAAGTGGGTGTCGTATTATGGTAAAGAATTTGGCGAAGAAAATTTGTATGTTTTCTTAGATGGAACAGATCAACAGGTTCCAGCCAAAGCAGGAAAGTCTAATGTAACCAAAGTACCCAAAATAGGCGGTCAGGTGGTAAAGGCCGAAAAGGGTCGTTTGCTTTTTCTATCGGAACGTGCTACCGAGTTGTTGGAACGTGGATACGATATGGTGGTAGGGTGCGATGCGGACGAATTTTTGGTGGTAGATCCACAGGTGGGGAAATCGTTGGCACAGTACCTTTCTGATATGCAATTTTCTTGCTGTAAAAGCGCATTGGGCATAGACGTTGGCCAACATTTGGAACAAGAAAAGGTTATAGATTGGGAAAAACCTTTTTTGGAACAACGCCATTATGCCTATGTTTGCTCTCGTTATACCAAACCCATTATTGTAAACAAGCCTTGCCGTTGGGGGGCTGGATTCCATCGGGTAAAAGGGCATAACTTTAGCATAGATCCTAATCTGTATTTGTTCCATTTTGGTAGCTTTGACATGAAGATGATAGAAAGCAGGTACAACGATAAAGACCGTATGGGTGCTGGTTGGGGCAAGCACATAGGCCGTAGAGCCAAAACCATTTTTATGGTAAGTAAAGCCAAAGCCAAGGTTTCCGAAACCTACATAAAGTTGGCGCGTTTGCTGCAAACTTGTTTGCGTCCTATCTATGCATTAAATAAACCATCCATGGCTGGGTGGAAACTCATCATAGAAATTCCCAAACGTTTTTCTAACGTATTATGACCCAAAAGCATGCTTATTTGATTATGGCTCATCACGAGCTATATGTGCTAAAACAACTGTTAAGCGCGTTAGACCACGAAAGGCATGATTTTTTTCTGCACATTGATAGTAAATCTGTCATCAAACCCAGCCAATTACAACAGGTGGTAACCAAGGGAAACCTGTACTTTACCCAACAAACAGATGTGCATTGGGGTGGTTATTCGCAAATAAACGCCGAATTGGTTTTATTGCAAATGGCAACGGCTACTGGTAAGTATGCGTATTACCACTTGCTAACAGGGGTGGACTTGCCCTTAAAATCGCCAAACCAGCTATTGCAATTTTTTGACACCTGCGGTGGGGTGGAGTTTATTAGTTTTAATACATGGACGCCAAAAGACAATGAGCGTGTGCTTTTTAAGTACCCCTTTCAGGATACGTTATATAGGGGCTTTTGGGAGAAAAAGTTACGCCGCGCTGGTGTTTTGTGGCAACGATTGGTGCGTTATACACGACCCCAAGCACCCATTACCTACGGGCTTGGTTCGGCCTATTTTGATATAACCGATACCATGGCACGCTATGTTTGCGCACAAAAACAATGGATACAACACACGTTTAAAGATACTTTTTGTGCAGACGAGGTATTTTTGCAAACCTTGTATCTAAACATGCCCCATGCCAACAAGCGTTTTGAAAGTCATTTGGAAGATACTTTTATAGAGAAAACCTACCACGATGTGCTTAGAGCCATTGATTGGAAACGGGGCGACCCATATACCTATACCATGCAAGATTTCTCTTATTTAGTGCAATCTCCTTTTTTATTTGCTCGAAAATTTAGTGCTCAAAAAGATAAGCAGATTATTGATGAGCTAATGAACCATATACGCCATGAAAATAGTATTTAGCATCAAAGCCCTCAATCATTCGGGGGGAACAGAGCGTGTTACCGCTATTTTATCCAAAGAATTGGTAGAACGCGGGCATGAGGTGCACGTTATCTCCTTTGTAGGTGGCGACAAAGAGCCTTTTTTTGAAATGGATAGCCGGGTAACTTTGCATTATTTGGCTCCTACAAAAGATAGGTATCCTTTTCCAGTGCGCGATATTAGGCGCATTGTTTTGATGCGAAAACTATACAAGCAAATTGCACCGGATGTGATTCTTATTGTGGATGCTGGTAGAAGTTTTGTCAATATACCCGCTGCCAAAGGCTATAAAGTCATTACGTGGGAGCACTTTAATGTGGGGGTTAATTGGCACTTGAGTCACCGATTGTCACGCAAAATAGCCGCCAAGTTTTCAGACTTAATTGTCACGCTTACTACGCCCGATGCAGTAGCGTATAAGACCCAATTTGGAGCAAAAAATACACTTTGTATATACAACCCAGTTACCATAGATGCCACAGAGCCTTCGCCCATGGATAAAAAAACATGTGTGGCAATTGGTCGTTATGCGTACCAAAAGAATTTTATAGACTTAATACGTGCATGGAACCTTACTCAGGCGCGAAAAGAGGGCTGGACGCTGCGCATTATTGGTGCTGGCGAACAAAAAAGCATGTTGGAAGCTGAGATTGCTAAGTTGGGGTTGAAAGCATCCATTGAACTATTGCCCTTGCAAAAAGATGTGGTAGCGCAATACAAGGATGCATCGCTGTATGCCATGTCATCTCACTTCGAGGGGTTGCCGTTGGTTCTTATAGAAGCCATGGCCATGGGCTTGCCCATTGTTAGCTACGATTGCCCAACCGGTCCTGCCGATGTAGTTTTGCACGAGAAAACAGGTTTGTTGGTACCTCACCTGCAAGTAGAAGCTTTGGCGCAAGCCTTAGATAAGGTGATGCTAAACCCAGATCTTCGTGCTCAATTTCATGCAGAGTCGTTAAAAGAAGTAGAAAAATTCTCGGTAAAATCCATCGTAGATTGCTGGGAAAAAGTATTTGAGACGCTATGAAAGTAAGTGTTTTGATGCCCACCTATAATCACGAAAAAACGATAGCGCAAGCCATCGAATCGTTTTTGGCACAGCGATGCACTTTTCCCATCGAATTGTGTATATGTGACGATGCTTCTACCGATGCAACACCAAAAATTGCCGCAAAATACCAGCAGCAGTATCCCAATCAAATTACTTTTATAGCCAAGCCTGTCAACCAAGGTTTGATGCGCAATTACCAAACGCTTTTGTCGGTAGCTAAAGGACAATACCTGTCGATTTTAGAGAGTGATGATTATTGGACAGATCCGCTAAAATTGCAAAAACAGGTAGATTTCCTTGATGCCAATGAGGAGTACGGACTCTCCTTTACTCGTGTTTCTTTTTGGCAGGATGGTGTGCTAAAGCAGGCAAAAAATGTGGAAGAGGTGGTTGCTAAGCATGCCAATGACTTGTACTCCTATATGTTGCTGCGTAGCATTATTTACTCACCTACAACTTGTTTTAGGCGCAGCTTCTTGGATGCTTATTGCAACGTAGATGAGTATGTTAGGTTAGATTTTAAAACATTTGACTATCCCGTTTGGCTTTCATTGGCTCGCTTTAGTAAGGTACATTACTTGCCAGATGACACGGCCGTATATCGTATTTCTGGCGCTTCCATTAGCAATACTTCCGATGTTAGCAAAAGGCTAAAATTTGAGTTAGCAGTAATTAAAATCAGGCATTATGTTATAGGCTTGTACGGAACAGGTTGCTTGTCTTTGAGAGCGATTCGTCGCCGAGAGGCGGTTGTTAGTGCACGTATTCTATGGCGCCACAAGCGACCCTTGCATGCTGCCTACTACTTTTTTGCTACCCTCTTGGGCATAGTTCATGGCGATAAGCAGGTAGTAGCAAAAAAATAAGTCGGTAAAGGCTCCTCGGGTAGTATCCGTGAGTAGTTGCAGGATAATCAGTCCCCACAAGGTAATAACAAGTAAATTGCTCTTGTTTTTAATCAGGCAGATGAAAGGGACTAATAGCCATAGGGTAGCGCAAAGTAGCCCTGCTATGCCATGTTCCATCCACGATTGCAACCACTGATTGTGTGGGTGCGCTCCGACAATCCGTTTCTCGATGCCTGCATGCTCTACTAAAAAGGTGTTTTTGCGCAGCACTTCCGATTCTTTAAAGCTTTCCAACATGATTTGGGCACTTTCTCCCGCTCCATAGCCCAATAGCGGTGATTCTTTGATTATGTCGAACGATTCACTCCAAATTACAAACCGATCGTCTTGCGTAAATTTGTCTAAGGCTTGCATTTTGTAGTGGTTGCCGATAACAAGTGCACTGGCTACAACAGCTATTGGAATAAAGGCAAATGCCCATTTTTTGTATGTAGTTGGCAGTAGGTAGATAACCCCTAATGCCATCATGATGTTGCCACAAAGAATACCAATTCTGCCATCCGAAATGGATGTGCATCCGTAAAAAAGCAAAATGAGTAGCACAAGCGGAATGCTTTTTAACCACGATCGATAGTTTTTTATCAGCCAAAAGCAGGATGCCATAGCGATGTTGAGGTACATGTTAAATGCCATGTGCGCATGGACTTGCGTAGCCCTTACGTAGTTGAACCTTTTGTACCAGTAGTCCCAACGCCAATGATTAGCATCGAGTTGAAGGGCAACGTAAGCAATCAGGCAGACCGATACGATGATGCTGGTGTATGCTAATACTTTGGTCGGGATACGTTGTGTGCCGATAACACCCACAATGCCAAATAGCAGAAAAGCCAAACGACTTTCGGCAAGAATGCTCCAATGTGCTGCCGCATGGTCTATGGGTAGGTATAGGTAGAGCAGTGCGTATGTGGCGATGCATGCCCAAAAAGGAAGTTTCTCTATCGAAAACAGGCTGGTTTGAGCGTATCTTTTTTGTAGGATACCATCGATGAGTGAGGTAATTAAAAAAACAATCATCGACCACCGTGTAACCGCATTAAAATAGATAGGAATGGATGCAAATAGAACCGTTCCTGATAGTAGTTGAAGGTAGGAGATGAGTTGTTTTGCCAAATTCATAGGGGTAATTGTTTGATATCGTCCACAAACTCGTAAGCACTAACGCTATTCATGGTCATGCAGTTTTCTTGTAGGCAATGGTTTAGTTGCTCTTTGATGCCTGCAAAAAAGCCGTTGGTATTGATAAAGTACACTTTTTTGGTGGTTTCGCCAATTTGGTGCATGGCCATCAGGCTAAAAGCTTCGTCCAGCGTACCAATACCACCGGGTAGTACTACAAACACATCTGCCATTTGGCTCATCAACTGTTTGCGTTCTGCCAAGTTTTTTACAAAAAAGTTTTGGGTGTTACAAGGGTTTACCCACTCAGATTCGCGCCAGTTTTCGGGGATAATGCCAGTGATAGCACCCCCTTGTTGGGCAGCAGATAGGGCAACATCGCCCATCAAACCGCAGGGCGTGCCTCCGTAAATCAGTTCATGGCCCTTTTGGGCAAGCAAAAAGCCGAGGCTACGCGCCATTTGGCGGTAGTTCTCGGCTATGTTGTCGCTCGACGAGCAGAATACGGCTACTTTCATGTGTTATGCGTCAATGCGAGCGTAAGTTGCATTCGCTTCGATAAATTCGCGGCGTGGTTCTACATCGTCACCCATTAGCATGGAGAAAATGTGATCGGCTGCAGCGGCATTCTCGATGGTAATTTGGCGCAATGTTCTGCCCTCTTTGCTCATGGTAGTTTGTTTTAATTGCTCGGCGTTCATCTCACCCAAACCTTTGTAGCGTTGTACGTGCAAACCGGTTTCGCTACCGCCACCGTATTTTTCAATAAAGGCTATGCGTTGGGCTTCGTCCCAGCAGTATTCTTCAATTTTACCTTTCTTGCACAAATAAAGTGGAGGAGTGGCGATGTATACGTGTCCGTTTTCGATGAGTTCCTTCATGTAGCGGAAAAAGAACGTTAGCACCAAAGTGGCAATGTGGCTACCGTCCACGTCGGCATCGGTCATGATGATTACCTTGTGGTAGCGTAGTTTTTCCATGTTAAGTGCTTTGCTATCCTCGGCAGTGCCAATGGTCACCCCCAATGCGGTGTAGATGTTGCGGATTTCTTCGCTTTCAAAAGCCTTGTGTTGCATGGCTTTTTCTACGTTTAAGATTTTACCGCGCAAAGGCAAAATAGCTTGTGTTGCACGGTCGCGACCTTGTTTAGCGGTACCACCTGCAGAGTCCCCTTCGACAAGGAACAATTCGCATTCGGCAGGGTCTTTGCTGGAGCAGTCTGCCAACTTGCCGGGCAATCCGCCTCCGCTAAGGGGCGATTTGCGTTGTACCAATTCGCGTGCTTTGCGGGCTGCGTGGCGGGCAGTAGCGGCTAAAATCACTTTTTCGATGATGGTTTTAGCAGCATTGGGGTGCTCTTCTAAGTAGTTGCCAAGGGCTTCGCTTACGGCAGCATCTACCGAACCCATTACCTCGTTGTTGCCCAATTTGGTTTTGGTTTGACCTTCAAATTGAGGTTCGGCCACTTTGATAGAAATAACGGCCGTTAAGCCTTCGCGGAAGTCATCGCCGTTGAGCTCGATTTTTTGTTTTTCCAACTTTTCGAGCATTTTGTTGTCTTCGGCGTATTTTTTTAGTGTACGTGTCAAACCACGACGGAAACCAGCCAAGTGTGTACCACCTTCTATGGTGTTGATGTTATTTACATACGAGTGGATGTTTTCGGTATATCCCGTGTTGTAAATCAAGGCGATTTCTACAGGAGTTTCGCCCTTAAAGGTTTGTACGTGGATTACTTCTTCGAATAGTTTGTCGCGTGTTTCGTCCAAGTAAAGCACAAATTCTTTCAAACCTTCTTTCGAGTAGAACGTTTCGCTTTTGGGCTCAGGATGTTCTTCGCTTACACGATAATCGGTTAATGTTAAACGAATACCAGCGTTCAAGAAAGCCAATTCGCGTAGGCGATTTGCCAAAATATCGTATTTGTATTCGGTAACGGTAAAGATGCTACCATCGGGTTTGAATGTAACCGTTGTTCCGGTGCTATCCGATGTGCCAATTTCGGCAATAGGAGCCAAAGGTTTACCCACGCTATATTCTTGCATGTAGCGTTTGCCATCGCGGCAAACTTCGGCACGCAAATAGGTAGAAAGTGCGTTTACACACGATACACCCACACCGTGCAAGCCACCCGATACTTTGTAGCTGTCTTTGTTAAACTTACCACCGGCGTGCAAAACGGTCATAACCACCTCTAAAGCAGAGCGACCTTCTTTTTCGTGCATATCAACAGGAATACCACGACCATTGTCTTTTACGGTAATGGAGTTGTCTGCATTGATGCTTACATCGATGTTGGTACAATAGCCTGCAAGGGCTTCGTCGATGGAGTTGTCCACTACCTCATATACCAAGTGGTGAAGACCTTTTATACTGATGTCGCCAATGTACATGGCGGGACGCATACGAACAGCCTCTAACCCCTCTAACACCGTAATACTGCTGGCTCCATATTCGCCTGCGTTTAGTTTTTCTTGTTCTTCCATATATAATTTTTGATATTGCTATTAAACGTACAAATTTACAAAAAACTATCGAAATGCGGTGCTTTTTTGTAAGTTTTTTAATCGCGCACTTTCTTTATTTCAATTAAGAAAAACGAAAACAAATAGATTTATCTTTTAAGCAAAGATTTATTTCAATTAGTCAGGCTTCGCCTTCATGAAGTTTGGCATCGATTAGCTTCGCTCAAGTTGCTCACGCTCGGCAAAACAAATAAATTTGTTCTGCACTCACTTAATCGCAAAATTACTCGGACTTCGTCCTCATGAAATTTTTCGTGACTCGGCATAATCAAAGCAAGCTTTGCTTCTGCACTCGCTACTCAAAATTTTCTCCTTTCTCCTTTCTCCACTCTCCTTTAAAATTATTACCTTTGTCCATCAATACTAAATCATTATGAAACACATAGCAATTGTAGCCGGAGGCGACTCGTCAGAAGTGGTCGTGTCGCTTAAAAGTGCACAAGGAATCAAGTCGTTTATCGACCAAAACGTATACAAAACTACCATTGTTACCATTATCGGCGATGAGTGGAACGCTGTGCTAAGCGAAACCGAAAAATATCCCATTGATAAAAACGATTTTTCGTTTGTCCAAGATGGCATCAAACAAACTTTCGATTTTGCTTATATCACCATTCATGGTACGCCCGGTGAGAATGGTATTTTGCAAGGATATTTCGACTTAATTGGCTTAAAATATTCGTGCTGTGGTGTGTTGGCGGCATCACTTACTTTTAATAAATTTGTGTGTAACCGTTATTTGCAAGCCTTTGGCGCTAAGATTGCCCAATCGGTATTGTTGCGCAAGGGAGATACTTTCAAAGCAGCTGAAATCATAGCCACTGTAGGTTTACCTTGCTTTGTAAAATCGAATGTGGGTGGCAGTAGTTTTGGCGTGACCAAAGTAAAAGAAGCCGAGCAGTTAAATGATGCCATTGCCATTGCCTTTAAGGAGGGCGAAGAGGTAATTATTGAATCGTTCTTGCAAGGAACCGAAATTACCTGTGGCATGTACAAAACCCACCAAAAAACCGTGGTATTCCCTATTACCGAGGTAGTTACCGATAACGAGTTTTTTGATTACGACGCCAAATACAACGGTCAGGTAAAAGAAATTACCCCGGCTCGCATCAGTGACGAATTAACCGTCGAGGTGCAACGACAAACTGCCAAATATTACGATATTTTGGGCTGTAAAGGCATTGTGCGCATCGATTATATCATTTCGCCCGATGGAATCCCTTATGTATTAGAGGCAAATACTACTCCCGGCATGACGCCTACCAGCTTTATCCCACAGCAAGTGCGAGCGGCAGGTTTGGACATTAAGGATGTAATGGCTGATATTATCGAAAATCAGCTTAATTAATAAAAGACAAGGATCGTAGTGTAAGTGTTGATGCAATCCGATAAGTTACTTTCTCAAACCATTCAATTTTTGCGATTTCCACTCATGGTGGCGGTGGTGGTGATACACACCCATATTGCGGATATTGCCATAGGTGGAGAGCAATTGACTCAGGCAAGTCAGTACCCTTTTTTTGATGTATTGTACCACTTACTAACCGGTATGCTGACAAGGGTAGCTGTTCCGTTGTTCTTTTTTATATCGGGGTATTTATTCTTTTACAAGTGCACGTTTTCGTGGCAGGTATACCTAAAAAAATTAAAATCGAGGGTTAAAACCTTGTTAATTCCCTATATTTTTTGGAATGCCGCCTTGTGTGCGATGGTTTTGGTGGCACAACTTTTGTTTCCTTCTTTTTTATCGGGCAAAAACACGCTGGTGCTTGATTACGGCGTGAGCGAATGGGTGGATGTGGTTTTTGCCAATGTTCCCATGAACCCTTTTTGGTTTATTCGCGATTTAATCATCATGGTGGTGGCATCGCCTCTTATTTATGCCATGCTTAAATATACCCGTTGGGTACCCCTTGTTTTGTTGGGAATTTTGGCGGGATTGGGCGTTAATTTGCATACCACTGCTATGGGGATAGAACCGCTTTTTTACTTTATGTGGGGAGCCTATTTTTCGCTGAACAAGATAAATGTGGCACAATATTGTCTAAACAAAAGGTATGCCTTATTAGCGTTGTACGCCTTGTTGCTTGGGGCAGATTTGTATTGTTGGGTCAATCAACCAGCATACCTGCTTTATGCCCACAAAACAAGTTTGATAGTAGGCGTCCTTGCTTTTATGGCTTGGGCAGCACGTGGTATTGAAACCCAAAAATTAAAAGTAAATAACACCCTAACGGATGCAGCCTTCTTTTTGTTTTGTGTCCATAATCCGTTAACCGTTTTTGCTTCCAAATTGTGGGTTACCTGCCTATCGCCCATGAGCGATGTAAAAATGGTAGCCGGTTATTTGATAATACCCCTTGTAGTAACAGTGCTGTTGGTGGGTCTGTATCTGTTTTTGCGACGATATTTGCCACGTTTTACAGCCATTATTACGGGTGGTCGATAAAAATGTTTATTTTTGCAACATCATTAGTACTAACACATCGCCATTCGCTCATGCCATTCGAATGCAAGCTGGCGACTAACGATAATAGACAGCACCATGATTAAAGAACTTCAACAACAGGTAGAGCAAAAAATCGCATCTATTCAGTGGATTCAAGAACCGAAAGGTTTGTACGACCCCATTGATTATGTACTTTCGTTGGGAGGTAAGCGTATTCGTCCGGTCTTGACCCTATTGGCATGCAAACTATTTAGCGGCGACGAAAAACCTGCCCTATCTGCCGCATTGGCCATAGAGGTTTTTCATAATTTTACCCTTTTGCACGACGATGTAATGGATCGTGCCGATACGCGTCGTGGCAAACCCACCGTACATAAAAAATGGAACGATAATACCGCCATCCTTTCGGGCGATGCCATGCTGATAAAGGCCTATCAGCTATTGCAGAAAGTGTCTTCTGATAAGTTGCCGCAGCTGTTGCAGCTCTTTTCACAAACAGCAATCGAAGTGTGCGAAGGACAGCAATACGATGTAGATTTTGAAAATAGTTTGGATGTAACCCTTGCTCAATACGTCGAAATGATTCGACTCAAAACGGCTGTATTGTTAGCTGCCGCTTTAAAAATGGGAGCGTTAATAGGGGGAGCAACCGAGCAAGATGCCGATGCGTTGTATAGCTATGGCATCAATTTGGGTTTGGCATTTCAGCTACGCGATGACTACTTGGATAGCTTTGGCGATGCGGCTGTGTTTGGCAAAAAGATTGGTGGCGACATTTGTTGCAACAAAAAAACGTTCTTGATGATTACAGCTTTGCAATTGGCAGGCGAAGAGGACAAGAAAGATTTGCTTAGATGGATGCGTTGCAATGATGT
The DNA here is from genome assembly GCA_017508305.1 of Paludibacteraceae bacterium. Classification (GTDB taxonomy): domain Bacteria; phylum Bacteroidota; class Bacteroidia; order Bacteroidales; family Paludibacteraceae; genus Enterocola. Next base: position 22,982 of record JAFVZF010000068.1, read on the forward strand.
TTCCTGCTTTGAGCAGAAAGTGGAAGCAGTGCTATCTATCTACAAAAAACTGCAAATTGACACTCGTTGCGAAGAGGCTATCCATAATTATTTTACAAAATCAGTCGAAAGTTTAAATAATATACAACTATCTGAAAATAAGAAAGATATACTTGTAAAATTTGCAAACGACCTAATGGGTCGAAATAGCTGATGCAAAGTTTTTGTTGAAAAAGTATGGCAGTTTCGAGAAAACGTGTTATTTTTAGGGCATAAAACCTAAAAAATCACGTATTATGCCATACAGACGTTTGCCCAATACCGATGCGGCTCGTTTGCGAGCCATGAAAATAGCCAAAGAAAAATACGACCGTTTGGGTGCTTCTTCGGTACCATTCACGGCGCGAACGGCTAATATTATTAGAGGATTGATTCCTACATTCGAACGTGCCATCTCCGACTACAAGATGGCGGTAAACGCACAATCCGAAAAAAACTCCAAATACCAACAACAGGTAAGGGTGGCACGTATGTACGTATCACACTTTATTCAGGTACTTAATTTATCGTGCCAACGAAACGAAATTAAGCCCGAAAAGAAGTTGATGTATAAGCTGTTGCCCGATAACTATACCGTACCCGATTTAAGTACCGAGGCGTTGCTCATGGAATGGGGGAAGAACATTATCGATGGCGAAATGGAGCGTCTGCGTCAAAGTCCGGGTGCCGCCATTTATAACCCTTCCATTGGCAAGGTAAAGGTGCATTTTGACCAATTTGCCGATGCCTATCAGCTAAAAAAGGTATCGCAAAAAAATGCGGGCAGATTCTTAGATACCATCCAATCTATGCGCAAAGAGGTGGATGCCGCTATTTTGCAATTGTGGAACGAGATAGAAGCCTCTTTTGCCGAGTTGGGCGTAGAGGCCATGCAAGAGCGTTCTAAGGAGTTTGGTATCGTCTACTATTTGCGTCGCAAAGAACGTAAGCTGTTAGGGCTTCCTGTATCGGGCGATGAGGACGAAGAATAGCATGGCTGCCAAATACAGCATGGTTCCGGCAATCGCAGGAATGAGTAGATCTTGTGAAGCCCCCATTGTAGAAAGGTTGGTTTCGCCCACTTCTTGGTAAAACAACTTGTAGGTTAAAATACTGACTGCATTATTTAAGAAATGCGCCCATATGGGTATCCAAAGGGATTTTCCGTAGGTGTAAAAGTAGCCAAGTGCAACCCCCAAAAGGGCGCGCGGAATAAAACCGTAAAACTGAAAATGAATAAAACTGAATAGCAGGGCAGTGCTCCATACAGCTATGTGGGCATTGCCTGTTTTGTTTTCTATTCCTTTTTGCACGCATCCTCTAAACAGTAGCTCCTCACCAACAGCAGGCACAACTGCCATGATCAGCAGCGATAGGAGTAAGTTGCCCATCCCTTTCTCTGACATGAGTTGCAATGTAAGGTCGTTGGCGGTATCTTCCATGGTGCGTAGCAGTTTTTCCAGCTCTGCTAATGCGGCGGGTAGCTGTATGCTGTCGTTCCAAACAGCCGTTGCACTGACCAATGGCATGAGGCAAAACATGGCAATGGCAGCGATGATGTAAAGCCATGTACTACTTTCTTGGACAAGTCCCAAGTATCTAAGGGGAGCACGTTGTGTAAGGTAGGCGTAACAAAAAGCGCCAACAATAAAAGTGATTGTGGAAATGACACCTTGCTCTACAAGTAGCCACGAGGTAGACGAGTCGGTTTGTATGCCCGCAATAGTTGGTATAACATACAATACAACCGACGAAAATAGCATAAAAAAGAAAGGAATTCCCAACAGTAAAATTACCTTCGTGCCTGTCTTGCTATTGGAAAAAATACCGCGAAAAGTCATGTTTATTGGGCTATGATGCAACTTTGTTGTGTAACTTGAATGGTGGTTTTAGCCCCAATTACCAGCGGAAAGTTTTGCTCAACATGGCCAAAAGGAGCATTCATACAAATGGGATAATGATAGTCTTTTGTGGCTGCCGATACTATGCCGTAAGCACCTTCGGCAAAGCTACTATCCTCTTTAATATCAGAAAATTGTCCCACAATCAGACCACTGAGTTTGGATAGCAGACCGCTTAGTCGGAGATTTTGCATCATACGGTCGATGTGGTACAAAGGTTCGCACAAGTCTTCGATAAGCAAAATGGCATCATCTGGTAGTAGGTCAAAAGGAGTAGCGCGTAAACCATACAGAACAGACAAGTTACCTCCAACAAGGGTCCCCGAATTGGTACCGCACCTGTTCTGGTAGTGGGGGGCTACTTGATAGTGTGGCATCTTGCCAAAAAGAAGTGCTCGCAACTGCTCACCGGGTGCGCTTTCTTGGCAAAGGTGGCGTGCCATAACGGCATGTATCGATTCTACTCCAATGCGCGATAGGGCATTGTGCAGCACCGTAATATCGCTAAAACCAATCAACCATTTTGGCGAGGTAAGCAGCGGCGTAAAATCAATTTTATCGATGATGCGAGCCAATCCATAACCACCTCTGGCACACAAGATAGCGTCAATGTCGGCTTGGTTAATGGCCCATTGTAAATCGCAAATGCGCTGCTCGTCTGTACCCGAGAAACGGTGGTATTTGCCCCCTGCGTGTGGAGTTATAACCACTTGTAATCCCCAAGTTTGCAATGTACGCGAGGCATTTTCTATCCATTGCAACTCGACAGCCCCGGACGGGGCAATCAGTGCTACTTTGCTGCCGTCTTGTAAAAAAGGTGGTCTAATCATTTTCTATTTTTTGGATGCATACTGACAATGGGAATAATCATCTCCTCGAGCGATATACCACCATGCTGAAAGGTATCCTTATAGTAGTTTACGTAGTGATTGTAGTTGTTAGGGTAGGCGATAAAGTCGTCGCTTCCTGCAAAAATATACGTGCTACTTAAATTGGGACAAGGCAGATGACAGGCTTGGGGTTGCGGTAAGGCAAACACCTCTTTTTTGTCGTACGCTAAGTTTTTACCTACTTTGTAGCGTAAATTGACATTGGTATTTTTGTCACCCACTACCTTGATGGGATTTTTTACGCGAATGCTGCCGTATCCACTTTATCCAGCAGCTTAGAATACTCTTTTACACAATCTGCCACATCTGAAATCTGCAAAAGAATATTGGTTTCCGCTTTTGCTTTGTTCACACTCTTCATCAATTCTTCTTTTTCAGATTTCAATTCATCTCTTTTCATTTCTAATGCACGTAATTTTTTCTCTTGTTCATCTCGCGCAATAAATTCTTTGTCTGATGCCAACTCTGTGTATAAATCATCTCTGATTTTTTGACGTTCTGCCTTTTCTTTTTCTATTTCTACTATTTTCCTGTCACACTCTTTCATCCGGACTTCTTCTTGAATAATGGTATTTTCCATTATCCGGATTGCTTCTGCCAAAAGATCCGCCTGTGCTCTTCCTAAAAAATAATCATACATTGCATCTTTTTGCGTGCCATCCACAATCAGCTTGTGATGATTTTCTACCTGTTCCAGACGCTGTAAACGTACTTTTATATTTTCCAGCGTACGCTGCAAATCTTGGTAAGTCCTTACATTTTCACGCAAAATATCAATATTTACTTCTTTTTCATCCAACACATAAGAGTATACAAAGTCTTTAATATCATTAATCGGCCGGAATGCCAATGCCTTAGGAATCAGTTTAAAAAATTTGTCTTCAATTCTTCCAAATCTGTTTTTCATCATTTGTCTGGCTTCTTTATCCGTTGTACACCACTGTTTTATTTTCTTTGAATTACTGTTCCGGAAAACAGAAATCGATTTTGGTGTCTTACCATTATAAAACAAACTATCCTCTAGCCGAACGCC